>NZ_JACGAT010000027.1:0-20233 GCF_020137635.1 Campylobacter sp. RM12642 | reverse complement strand
CATTATAAATTTATAGATTAGTATAATAGGAAAACACAATATAAAAGGAAAAATTATTTGAAAAATCAATGTATTTAGAGCAAAATCAGGATTATTGCTTTTAGCACTTAAAACCAAATAAAAAAATAAAATATATAAAGCTGTTATAAATCTAGGATAGAGCTTTAATCCTATAAAAAATGTAAGGGCAAAAAGCATAGGATAGGTAAGGAATGGCACATAAATTATAGGAATTAAAATACTAATAATCCCACCAGCTAAATCGTGTAAATTATCTAAAAAATACGCTAGATATATTAAAAACTCATTCATATCCTACCTTTAAAAATAAAGTTTAGTATAGTAAATATATATTCATTAACTTTAAAAATAATTATTAAAATTATGTTACTTTTCATAATAAATAATATTAAAAAATATTTTTTGATTTAATTTCAAATTCATAATTCAAATTCTTTTAAAAGATAGATAGCAAAAGTTTAATTAATATAATCACTAAAATCTCTTTTGCTAAAATCAAACATTTATTATCCTTTCACTTAAAATCTTTTCAATTTTCTTTTGTTGTTTTGCTATGTATTTTTCACCTAGTGGTTGTGCTTCTTCTCTAAATTCCATTTCAAATCCGCCTTTACTCATTGCAGAATACTTTTGTCTAAACTCTGTATATAAAAAATAAACCGATAAATCATCAATAAAAGGCAATGAAACCAGCTTGGTTTTAGTTTGATATATTGTGTAAGTTTTTAAGTTTTTACCATTTAATAAAAACAATATTAAATAACTTGATAAAATATCTAATATACAAAGTGCAAAAAACACAGGAAAGAATATTATTTTACCTAGTGGGTAATCTAGCTTATAGCTCAAACTTTTTCCTTCCATTTCTTTAGTATTAAAAGAATCTTTATCAAATATATATGAATAAGCTAAAGCAGGTCGTTTAGATTGCAATCTAAAAACTATATCACTTTTATTTATTGTTGTAGTTACTTTCTTATAACTTTTTGCTATACCAAAAACACCTGCTTCATCTATTGTATATGTTTCAAAATATATCTTTTCATTATCTACGCTAATATAAAAATCATTATTTTTAACAAATCTAAGCCTTTTTATTTGTCTAAGGTTTAAAAAGAATATAATAAAAAATATACTATGAAGTATTGCTTCATCCATCCTTTTTATCCACCACAAATCCGACATTCTTGGTGTTGGTCTATTATATAGCATGATTAAGTTATCTATACTTTTATAAAGTGTATAAAACGCAATAAAAGTCAAAAAAATTTCAATAATAAATCTAATAAGCTCTAAGCTATATAAATAATCGTTTTTTATTTTATAATCTTTTAAATTGTCTATATTCAAATTTATCCTTTATTTTTAATAAGATTAATTATATGAAATAAAAATAAAAATTCATAAAATTATTAATATATGTTACTTTTTATAATAAATAATATTAAAAAATATTTTTTATTTAATTTCAAATTCATAATTCAAATTCTTTTAAAATATAAACAATAAAAATTTATAAAATTTATAATAAAGTTAGTTAGTGGTATAAAATATTTTAGAATTTAAATTAGGATTTTAATATATTAATTTAGTCCTTAAATTTTGTAAATTCCTAAAATTATGAATAAAACTACACATTCATTAGTTGCTTATGATTTTATATAAAATAAAAAGGAAAAACTTTATTAATTTAAGTTTTTCCAAATTAATCAATCATCAGTTAAAGCAACTGCAGGGATTAGTTTACTAGCTTGTTTAGCAGGAAAATATCCAAAAAATAAACCAACTAAAGTGCTACTTAAAAACCCTAACATAATAGCATCAAAATCAACTATCATTTTAATAGGGGCGTCAAGTAAATTAATGCCATAAACAAGCATTAAAGCAATCATTACACCAATACTAGCAGCTACGCTACAAAGCACAACCGATTCAATCAAAAACCCCGTGCTAATATAAGATGGACTTGCTCCGATTGCAAGTTTTACCCCTATTTCTTTCGTTCGCTCTTTTACAACGACAAGCATAATATTCATAACGCCAATTCCACCAACAATCATAGCAATAAATGCAATGCCAAAAATCATTAAACTAAGTGTATTTGTAGTGCTTTCTATACTTTTTTTAATAGCGTCTTGATTAAAGGTCAAAATTGAATTAGCACCCTTTTTAATCTCTAAAATCTGCTTAATGCTATTATCAGCTAATTCACTATTTACATCATCTTTAAGCAATACAACAATATGCCTAATATGTTTATTACCATCAAATTTATTGCTAATTGTGCTATTTGGAACATAAACTCTAATATCAAAACCATCTCGCTCATTTTTATCTTTTTTAAGAACTCCAATTACTCTTAATGGCTGACCTTTTAGATATATTATTTTATTTAATGGACTTTCTATTTTAAATAAAGTTTTAGCTAAATTCTCACTAATTACACATACATTCTTAGCGTCTTGTTCTTCTTGCTCGGTAAAAAATCTACCTTCTTTCATCTCCTTAGCACTAATTTGTAAAAAATTCGCAAAAACTCCTGTAGCATCAGTATCTACTTCGTTTTTTAAATAAGTAATATAAGCACCACTTAAACCACTCTCAACCCCAACTTCTTTTACAAAATCAAGCCTTTTAATAAGCTCTAAATCTTGGTATGTTAAATCCTTAATCCTACCTGCATTTCTATCTCCAAATCTTGAGCCTTTATGAACTATAATTGTATTTGTCCCAAGTGATTTTATCTCTTCTAAAATATCAGCTTTCCCACCATTTCCTAAAGCTATCGTTGAAATTACTGAAGCAGTAGCAATTATAAGCCCTAGCATAGTAAGAAATGACCTTAATTTATTTGTGATTAGATTATTTAATGCAAGTTTTACATTTTGAGAAAAAAAGCTAAAACTAGCTATAAATCTATCTTTAAATTTAGCTTTATTTAAATTATCTTCATTTAAATTGCTTGTTTTAAATTCTTTGACATTTTCATCGCTAATGATAACTCCATCTTTCATTTTAATAATTCTAGTTGCGTATTTACATAAACTCTCATCGTGAGTTACTAAAATAACCCCAACTCCGTTTTCATTTAGCTCCTTTAGAATTTGCATAAGCTTTATTCCATTTGCACTATCAAGCGCTCCTGTTGGCTCATCTGCTAATATAAAATTTGCATCATTTATAAGTGCTCTTGCCACACTTACACGCTGTTGCTGACCACCACTTAAATGCGCTGCTTTTTTATGAGTATGTTCGCTAAGTTCTAATTTTTCTAATAATTTTTTAGCTTTTTGAATACTAGTTTGTTTGTTTTTCTTAGCATATAAAGCTCCCATTATTACATTTTCTAATACACTTTGTAAGGGCATTAAATTGTATCTTTGAAATATAAAACCTAAATTATCTCTTCTAAAGGCTGATTTTTCTTCACTATTTAAAGAATACAAATTCTTATCATAAAATATATATTCTCCACTACTTGGCTCATCAATTAAGCCTATCATATTAAGCAATGTGCTTTTTCCTGAACCACTTTTGCCTAATAATATTACAAACTCGCCTTTTTTTATCTCAATATTTATATCTTTTAATACTTGAGTTGAGCCATAAAATTTATTTAGATTGCTTATCTTTATCATTAGTTATTACCACTTCATCATCATCATTTAAGCCACTTGTAATTTCTATATTAAAATTATCGCTCTTACCTAAGGTTATATATGCTTTTTTATAGCCTATCTCGCTATTATCTTTAATATTTACAAAATAACCTTGATTGTCTTTATTAATATAATTAATAGGTAAAGTTAAAGCATTTACTACCTTATCAATTTCTATGGTATTTTGAACATCTATTCCTATTTTTAATTCAGGGTTATTATTTACAAAATATCTAGCATAATAATAAACAGCCCCACTTGAAGTAGCATTATCAATAACACTAACATCAGCACTATCAATACTATTTATACTAGCTTCTTTAGTGCTAGATCCATCACTTAATGGAGTATATGTGATTTTTTGCCCTACTTTTAATAAGCTAACATCATTTTGTGCTATTTGCATTCTTACTTCCATCTCATCTAAATTAGCTAATTTAATTAGTGTTGGTGAGCTTTGCTTTGAGTTAATTGTCTGACCTAAACTAGCATAAACACCTATTACACTACCATCAATAGGGGCTTTTACTATTGTTTCATCTAAGCTTTCTTGCATAGTAGAAATATTTGCATTTGTTTGAATTATTTGAGCTTTTATTGAGCTAAGTTTTGCTTTTGCGTTGTAATAATTAGTTTTTGCGTTTAAATAATTTTCTTTAGAGCTAGCACCCTTACTTAATAACTTTTCTTGAGTTTGAAGTTTTACATATAATTCGTTTAAATATACTCTAGCTGCTTCTTCTTCATCATTTAAACTAATTAATTTACTTTTTTCTATAGCCAAATCATTCTTAGCTTTTTCATCATCTAAAATAGCAATAATATCGCCTTTTTTAAGCTTATCTCCTAGCTTTACACGAAATTCTTTAATTTCTCCATTTGCTAAAGTTGCAACATTTACCAAAGAAGGAGAATAAGCCTTGCCTACTGCTTCAACATTAATTGATAAATCCATTCTTTTTGGTTTAATAATTCTAAAATTATTATTAGTTTCATCATTACTAAAATATGCAAAACTAAATATGCCTATAATTATTACTATCAAAATAGCTAGTATTTTTTTCATTTTATCCCTTCTTTAATTTATTTTTGCTAAAATCTCAATTTTTAAAATATTTATCAAAAAAGGTTAATAAATGGCAGAAAACGAAGAAGTTGTAGCACCAAAATCAAAAGGTTCTAGTTTGGTTTTAATTTTAGTAACCGTTTTATTACTTGTTGTATTAATCATAGGCGGTTTAGTTATATTTTTATTAATGGGAAGTGGCGATGAAGAAAAGGCTGATGAAAGTGTAAAAACCGAGCAAGTTGAAAAAAAACCTGCTAAGAAAAAGAACGAAATGTCAGCTGATGTTGGTGTTATTTATCCATTAGATGGCTTTACCGTGAATTTAGTAAGCGATAGTGGGACTAAATATTTAAAATGCAAAATTGAATTAGAGCAAAATATAGAAACACTAACACCAGAACTTGATAAAAAAATACCTATTATTAAAGATAAAATAATAGAAACTCTAAGTTCAAAAAGTGTAGAAGAAATAAGCACAGGAAAAGGCAAAGAAAGATTAAAAGAAGAAATTATCAATAAAATTAATGAAGTATTAAATGATGGCTTTATCAAAAATATTTATTTTACTGATTTTGTGATTACTTGATGATTGGTTGTGATATTGTTGAGATTGCTAGAGTTGAGAAAATTCTAGCTAAATCTCAAATTAAATTCTTAAAAAAAATCCTTACCGAAAACGAATTAAAAACTCTAAGTTCTAATTCAAATTCTATTGCAGGTTATTACGCAGCAAAAGAAGCAGCTAGTAAAGCTTTAGGCTGTGGAATTAGTAAAGATTGCTCTTTTATGGATATAGAAATTATAAAAAATAATCAAAATAGACCTAGTATTTTATTTAGTGAAAAAATTTTTAATAAATTTGGAGTAAAATCAGCTCATCTTAGTATTAGCCACGATGCAGGGATTGCAATGGCTGTTGTTATGCTGGAGAAATAAATTGAAAAATTATCTTGAATTATTAAAATATAGTAAGACTTTTAAAATTCTTATCCTAGTTCAATTCATAACTTATTTTGGGGCTTGGTTTTCACAAATTGGTGTTTATACTATGCTAATTGAGTTTGATTTTAGCGAGTTTAGTTGGAATATTTTAGGCTCTGAAATAAATCACGAAAGTATGAAAAAATGGGCTATATCTTTTTCTGCTGTATTTGCATTTTTGCCTACTATTTTAATGGCACCAATTAGTGGAATTATAATTGATAGTTTTAAGTCTAAAAAACTTTTATTATTATCAATTATCATTGAATTATTTTCAGTATTTTTACTAATTTTTATAAAAGACGCTAGTTATATTTTTATACTATTTTTACTAATTTTTATAAGACTTGCGGTTGCAAGTTTATATTTTCAAACTGAAATGAGTTTATTGCCACATATTTTTGATAAAGACAGATTAAAGCTAGCAAATGAGTTATTTTCAGTAGTTTGGGCTATTTCATACACTACAGGAATGGCAGTTGCTGGTATGTTTATACATTATTTTGGGGTTTATAATGCCTTTTTGCTTGATTGCTTTTTATTTTTAATTGGAATTACATTATTATTTTTTATAAAAATAGAAGTAAAAAATGAAAAATTTTATTTCAAAAATATCACAAAAATGGCTAAAGAAGGTTTGTTTTATTTACTAGGAAATAAAAAAATATTACATTTAATATTATTACACGCCTTTATAGGATTTACAGCTTATGATGCTTTGATTAATTTTTTAGCTGGATATGATTATTTAAATAAAGTATATTTTCTAAAAGAAATTCTAAGCACAGGTTTAATAATTGGACTTAGTAATGCAATTAGAGCTTTATCTTTAGTAGTTGGACCTTTAATTTTAAGTAAAGTCGTAAATCACAAAAGATTATTTTATTTTTTTATTTTACAAGGCTTAGGGATTATTACTTGGGCTTTACTTCAATTTAATTTCTGGGTATCTTTTATAGGTTTAATATTTGCTGGATTTTTTACTAGCACGATATGGTCTTATACTTATACAGCAATTCAAAACAATTGCGATAAAGAATATTATGGCAGAGTGATTGCTTATGTTGATATGATTTATATGAGCTTTTCATTAGCAATTACTTTACTAACTGGTTGGTTATTTGATAATAAAGTTGGCACTTTTTATATTACAATATTAATTGGAAGTTGCTTTATAATAGGTGCTTTTTATTGGTTATTTTATATAAGGAATTATGGATGCGAAAAGTAATTTTAATAGGTGCTAGCACAGGTGGTCCTAGTCAGATTAAGTATTTAATTCAAGATTTAAAACTTGTAAATACAACAATAGTTATTGCTCAACATATGCAAGCAAATTTTTTACCAAGTTACGCACATCAACTTGATAAAGAATGTTTAAGCGATGTTGCGTTATTAGAAAATCCTTGCTTTTTAGATGATAAAAAAATATATATTTGTCAATACAATACGGAGTTATTTTCAAATCTAAGGGCTAATTTTAATAATGGAGTTTTTCCATTTTGTCCTAATGTAGATTTATTGTTTAATAGTGCTTCAAAACTTACAAAAGATTATGAAATACTAGCAATATTATTAACAGGGATTGGAGATGATGGTGCTAAAGGCTTATTTGAACTATACAAAAAAGGCGCTAAGTGTATAGGCGAGAGTGAAAAATCTTGCATAGTTTATGGAATGCCAAAAAGAGCTTATGAATTAAATAATAATCTTTTACAACTTGACATTGAAGATATAAAAAAAGAAATTGTAAATTTCATTCAAAGGTAGGTTTTATGTTTAGTTTTTTATCAAATAAAAAAGATGTAGAAAATCAACAAAAAGAAGAGTTTAAATTCCACGATGATAATTATGAGTTTGATATGCTTTTATTAAAAATTAGACAAGTTTGTGGAATTGATTTAGAAGTTAAAAAAACAACGATAAGACCAAAATTAATCAAATTTTGCACTAATAATAATTTAAGCTCTTTTTCTCAATTAACTAATAAAATGGATTTAAACCTTCCTATTAGACAAGAATTATTTGACTTAATAACGGTTTGTGAAACTTATTTTTATAGAGAACTAAAACAACTTAATGAATTAATTTATATCCTAAGAGCAGAACCTAGCAAAAGAAGAATTTTATGCGCTCCAAGCTCAAGTGGAGAAGAAGTATATTCAATACTAATGCTAGCAAATGAAGCAGGGATTACTAATCTTTCAATCTTAGGAATAGATATAAATGCTGAAATTATTCAAAAAGCAAGAGCTAGAAGATATTCAAAACGCTCATTATATAATCTAAATGATAATCTAATCAAAAAATACTTTGACCAAGACAATGATGAATATGTGATAAAAAGCCAATATTTTTCTAATGCTAAGTTTGAAGTTGTGAATGTATTTGATAAGAAATTTTTAGAATTAGGTAAATTTGATGTGATACTTTCAAGAAATATGATGATTTATTTTAATGAAGAATACAAATATCGCTTGGTTGATAATTTTGTCAAAAATCTCAATGATGGCGGAATGTTTTTCGCTGGACATGCTGATTTAGTTCCAAGTCATAATGAATTAAAAAAAGTATATGCAAATACTTGTACTTACTATGTAAAAGAATAATTAGAAATTAAATTCCTAATTATTCACGCCATAAAGTTAATTTCTCTCCTTTAAAGCCACTGCATTTATATAATTTAGTAGTTTCATCTTTACCTTTTAGCTTTAATTCATCAACTAATTCTAATTCATATATACTAGCGTCTTTTAAGGCTGCTAAAGTGTTATGAGAGATTAAGATATTTGCCTTATAGTTTTTACAAGAGCTTTCTACCCTACTTGCGGTATTTACTCCATCTCCTATACAAGTATAATCACTTCTTGAAAGGCTTCCCATCTCCCCTACAATACATTCACCTGTGTTAATTCCTATACCTATATTTATATAAGGAAGTCCTTTTTTGCCCCAATCTTCGTTTAAAAGCTTTAAGGTTTTTATTTGCTCAATTGCAGCTTGTAAAGCACAATCAGCGTGATTTTCTAAATCATTTGGAGCATTAAAATACGCCATAACAGCATCGCCTATATATTTATCAACCGTTCCATTGTATTTAAAAATAATATCACTCATAGGGGTCATATATTTATTTAAAAAATTAACCAAATCAGAAGCATCCATATTCTCACTAATCGTAGTAAAATCTCTAATATCACTAAAAAATACTGATATTTCTCTTTTGCTTGTGCTAAATACATTGCTATCTGTATTAATTAATTGCTCTGCTACTCTTTTTGAAACCTTTTTTTCTAGCTTAGCTTTTATAAATTCTTTTTGTCTGCTTTCTAAAAAGAAGTTAATTAATATCCCAATTACTCCCATAATAGCTAAAACCAAAATAAGTTCAAATGTATGAAGTAAATACTTCTTGCTAATTATAAAATAATAATGCCCTAAAATAATAGTTGCTAAAAGTATTAAATGCCATAAAACTTGCAAAATTATGCTTTTAAAATACATAAAAGAAACACTAAGAGCAATTATTAATAATAAAGAAATTAAAAGTATTTCAGATGAATATTTTGGGGTTGTTAGGTATTCATCATTTAATAAATTATCTATCGCATTTGCGTGGATTTCAACACCTGGTAAGTTTTCATCTAATGGATTGCTTCTAATATCATTAAGCCCTACAACACTAGTTCCAATTAAAACTATTTTATCTTTAAAGAACTCTTTACTAATAGTCCCATCTAAAACATCAATAGCACTAATATAATCATAATGCGGAGATTTTCCTTTAAAATATAAACCAAGCAATGCATGAGCATTTACTACAAAGCTATCCTTATCTCCTAATACTAAATGTATATCTTTAAAATTATCTCCAATTGCTTTAATATCATCAATTCCTAGATATTTTGCATACATTGCAAGACTAAGACTTGGTAAGAGTTGTTTAAACTCACCATCATCATAATAAATCATCATAAAGGCATTTCTAATTACATTATCTAAATGTGAATATGAATTAACAAATCCATTTGCATAAGCATTATCGCTTAATTCTTCTATACTTGCTGTAATATTTTTGCCATGTTCAAGCAATGAATAATCAATATTATCTTCAGCTATGCTTTGATTACTTAATGGGGCTAATTTTTTTTCCGTATCGTTTATATAAGAGCCTAAGTTTATAGCATAGGCTAAAATACTATTTGTCTTTGAAAGTGCCATAGCAAAAGCTTTATCAGTATCTTGAGTGCGTTGGCAAAAATGATATTTTGGAATGTTTAAAGAATTAAACTCCATATCATTCATCTTTTTAGTAATTTCTCCACGCTTATCACTTTCTGCAAAATAAATATCAAATCCTACCACACTAGCAGAATTTAATTTATACACCAAACAAGCAAGAATATCTCTATCCCAAGGCCATTGCCCAAGACTAGCTAAGCTTTTTTCATCAATATCAACTATAGCAATTCTACTATCACCTTTAATATTATGATTAAAATAAGCATTAATTCTAAAAAACATATCGTGAGTTAAATTATCTAGCCTTGTGATAATACCGACTTCTTTTATAGTTATAAAAAATGAAAAAACAATCATTAAAATTGATAAAACTATAAAAGAATAAAATTTCTTAAACTTACTTAAATGTCTAATCAATTTTTAGCCTTTAATTTAATATAAATTTGAAGAATATCAATTGCAGCTGGAGTAATTCCACTAATTCTACTTGCATCAAACAAATTATCAGGCTTATTTTTTTCAAGTTTTTCTACGACTTCATTACTAAGCCCACTAATTCCACGATAAGTAAAATCATTTGGAATTTTAATCTTAATCAAATTCGCTTGATTTTGAATACTTTCATCTTGCAATTTTACATAATGATAATATTTTGCATCAAGTAAAATTTCATCTAAAACAAAATCATTTAAATTAGCCAAACTTGGTGCTAAAGAAAGCATTTTTTCCTTTGTTATCGTGCTACGAGCTATAATTTTTTGAAGAGTTGTTGGTTGAGAAATCGGCTCTTCATTAATACTTGCTAATAATTCATTAAAAGAATTTGAAGGAACAACCCTGCTTTCACATAAAAACTCTAAACCTTTTTTAATATCATTTATTTGATTTTCATAGTATTTAAAGCTATTTTCATCTCTTAAACCACACTCATAAGCGTATTTATTAAGCCTTGTTATTGCATTGCTTTCACGAAGTAATAATCTAAACTCAGCCCTACTTGTAAACATTCTATAAGGCTCTTTTGTGCCTTTTGTAACTAAATCATCAATTAAAACACCAATATATCCTTCATCACGGCGTAACACAAGTCCATCTTTATTATCAATTGCCAAACTTGCATTTATAGCTGCCATAAGCCCTTGAGCTGCTGCTTCTTCATAACCAGTTGTCCCATTTACTTGACCTGCTAGATAGAAGTTTTTAATAATTTTACTTTCTAAAGTATGAAACAAATCAAGTGGGTCAAAATAATCATATTCTATTGCATAGCCGTGTCTTGTGATTTTAGCATTTTCAAAGCCTTTAACCGAGCGTATCATTGAATGTTGAACTTCAAATGGTAAAGAAGTTGAAAAACCATTTATATAATATTCTGTAGCTTCTTTTGTCTGTGGCTCAATAAATAAATGATGACTTTCTTTATCCGCAAAACGATTGATTTTATCTTCTATACTAGGACAATATCTAGGGCCAACTCCTTTAATTTGTCCTGTAAACATAGGAGCTTTATCAAAATTTGAACGGATAATATCATGAGTTGTTGTATTTGTATGCGCTATATAGCAAGGAAGTTGCGGCAATGTATGAGAAGTAAATTCTAAGCTAAATCCTTTAGTATTTAAATCGCTTTCTTGAGTTTCTAATACGCTAAAATCAATACTACTTGCTGCAATTCTAGGACAAGTTCCAGTTTTAAGTCTTCCACGATTAAGCCCTAAAGCAGCTAAATTATCGCCTAACTCACTAGCACTAAGCTCTCCTACACGACCACTTTTTATCTTGCTTAAACCTACATGAATTAAACCATTTAAAAATGTCCCACTGCATAAAATTATTTTCTTAGCTTCATAAGTTTTATTAAGCTCGGTTTTTACTCCATAAGCTTCATTATCTTTTACTAAAAGCTCTGTAACCATTTCTTGAGAAATGTCTAAATTAGGCATATTTAATAATATATTTTTAGCATTTTTATTGTATTCATCCATATCTATTTGAGCTCTAGTCCCACGAACAGCTGCACCTTTGCTCTCATTTAAAGTCTTGTAATTAATCGCACTTAAATCAGTAATCTTTGGCATAATTCCGCCAAGTGCGGCTATTTCTTTTACTAAATGCCCTTTTGCAAGTCCGCCTATTGCAGGATTGCAAGAAGTTGCTCCAATTCTATCGTTTAAAATCGTAAGAAGTAGTGTTTTTTTACCCATTTTAGCACTTGCGTGTGCTGCTTCAACACCAGCATGACCAGCACCAATTACTATAATATCATACATCATTAATCCTTTTTTTTATAATACACTAAGCTTATTGTAAAGGATAAAAATGTTTAATGGTTTAATAAGAGAATGTGGCTTTATAAAAAACTATTCAAATAATGAATTAAGATTAATTTCAAAACTAAAACCAAACATAGGAGATAGCGTAGCAACTAATGGAGCTTGTCTTAGTGTGATAAAAACTCATAATGATGGCTTTAGTCTAAATCTTAGTAGTGAAACTCAAAAAATAATCAAACCTTTTAAAGTAGGTGAAAAAGTGCATACTGAATTAGCAATGCAAGTAGGAGATAGAATTGATGGGCATATTTTAAGTGGGCATATTGATGGGCTTGGTAAAATCATTAAGATAAATAAGCTTGCTAGTGGGATAGATTTTTATATAAGTCTTGATGAAAAATTAATGCCTTTTGTGTGTAATAAAGGTAGCATTGCAATTGATGGAGTAAGCCTTACTATCAATGAAGTTTTAAACAATTCTATAAGACTTACAATAATTGATATTACTTTAAAAGATACTTTATTTAATTCATATAAAATCAATGATTTAGTAAATGTAGAAACTGATATTTTGGCAAGATATGTTCATAGAATGCTAAATTATAAAAATAACTCACTTACTTGGGATGATATTGATAGAATTAGTGCTATTTATTAGGAGTTTTTATGAATGAAGAAATTATGTTAAGAGCTTTAGTGCAAAAAGCACAAGAGATGGATGATGAGTATTTGGTAAATGAAAAATTAGTAAAAATGCTTATTAAAAAACAAGTATCATTTGATAATTACGATAAAATAAACGAGTTTTTAAACTTTATAAAAGACGCTAAAACAAACGCTCAAAAAAGCAAATAAAAAATAATTAAGATATTTAATAATAAATGAATTATTAAATATCTAATTTAAATTCCACACAAAAGCTCTTAGGCTCGTTGCAATAATATATGTTTGCATTGTGAGCGTTGCAGATTTGTTTGCATAATGCTAAGCCTAAGCCATTGCCTTTTAGCTTAGTTGTATTGAATGCTTCAAAAAGATTAGTAAGATTTGCTATCTTTTCGCCACTATCAAAAACACTAATTTTATATATATTATTTATAATTTCTCCTTTGACTTTGATAGTGCCATTTTCTTCACAAGCATCAATTGCGTTATAAATTAAATTGCTTAAAACTAAGCTTATTAAAGACTTATCAACACTAATTGTAAATGGAGCAAAAGTGCATTCACTTAGAATTATTTCATCACTATTATTATAGGTATTAAAGACATTTTGGCATTCGTTTTCAAATTCTTGCAAATTGAACTCATATTTATTTAGCTTAAACCCACGAGTAAAAAGCAAAGTGCTCTCAATTATTCTCTCAACCCTTTTAATCGCATCTTGCATTTGCATTACAATATGTTTATTTTTAAGCTCAACTTTACTAAAAAGCACCCCTGCTAAAAGTGAAACCGAGCCTATTGGATTTCTAATCTCGTGAGCTAAATTAGCCGCTACTTGACCCATAGAAACAAGCCTTTCATCTCGCTTTTCTTTAGTAATATTTGTAGCCATTATTAGGTGCTTATCAGCGTATTTTATAGATTTGATTTGATAAAAATTATTTAAAAATTCTAATTCATAATGCTCTTTATTAAGGTCAATTTGCCTAAATAATTCATCACTTGCTAATTTGTTTTTCACTACTAGATTTTGATTTTCATCCAAAACCCAAATAGCACTTGGTAAAATCTCAATGATTTCATTTATCATTAGCATTAAACTATCATAAGAAGTCTTTAAAGCCTTGTATTCATTCTCTACTACATAAGTTTGCTCAATTAACGCCTTTAGCCCATCAGCAAAACTCTGCTTATCTGATAAATCTAAGCTATCTAAAATATTTTTATTCATAAATATCCTTTAAATTTTTAAGATTATATTAAAAATATTCATTAGCACGATAAAATTCCATATATTTTTTTAAAAAAAAATTAAATGGACACTTTTCAGCATATCTTTATGATACAATCAAAGCAAATTTTATGAAAGGAAAACAATGTTAGAAATCAAAAATCAATTTTTGTCATTTTTAGATGAACTAAAATTAGTAGTTGAAGATAAAGAAATCTTCTCAAAAATTAATGAATTAAAATCAAGAATTAATTCAACCGAGCTAATAATCCCAGTAGTAGGTGCTTTTAGTGCGGGTAAGAGCACATTGATTAATAATTTTTTAGATAATTCTGTATCTATGGGGGGGGGATTTTACCGACTAAGATAGAGCCTACAACAGCACTTGCAACTGAGCTAAGATTTAATGAAGATGAAAAAATCATAGCAATAGATGAAAACAACCAAAAAATCACTTTAAATATAAACGAGTTAAGCTCTCTAGCTACAAGCAATAGTAATTATAAATATATTCAAGTTTTTTTAAACAATAAAAAATTAAAAGATATTGAACCATTGGTTTTAGTTGATATGCCAGGCTTTGCTGCTAGAAATAATTATCACAATAAAGCCATAATTAATTATCTTTATAAAGGTGCTTATTTTATAATCTTAAATCCAGTTAGTGATGGAACAATACAAAAAGATATCAAAAGTGAAATCAACAACATTACAGAGCATAATAGAGATTTTACATTTTGTTTAAGCAAGACAAATCTAGCAACCCCAAGCACCATAGAAAAAGTAAAAGAGCAAATCCTAGAGCTTTTAGAAGAATACGACTATGATAAGGAAATAATATGCCTAGGAGATAGTAGCGGTAATGAATTATTAAAAGCATTAAAAAGCATTGATAGTGAAAAAATATTTAAAAATATATTCTATGAAGAATTAAAAATATTTAATAAAAGCATTAGAAATATAAGCAAAAATAGTCTAATAAATTTACAATTAAATCAAAAAGATTTTGAAGAAAAATTAAAAGATTTTGCAGCAATAACAAATAAAATAAATAGCACAAAACAAACCTTAAGCGAATTAGGATATCAAAAATACGGAGCTAATGAAGTAGGTCGTATAATACAAAACACAAAAACAACAATTCATAATGACTTAAACCATCTAGCAAATAGAGCTATAAATGGTGCTGATATTTCAAATGATTTAAGTAATATGATTGAAGTAGTATTATCCGCTGAAATAAACAAGTCTTTACTAAAAATCAGAGAAAGCATAGTAAAAGAATTTGAAATAGACCTAGGAAATCTAACCTTAAACAATAATATAAAAAGTTTTGATTTAGATAGTATCAAAACCATTGCTCGTGGCATAGATATACAAGTAGAAAATATCCAAATAGGCAAAATCAATGCTGATACAGGCTTTATAAAAGATATAGCTGTCCTTGGTATAAATATTCTTTCAGTATTTAAGCATATTCCTATAATCAATATAGCAACAAATATTTTAAGTGGATTATTAGGTTTTTTAGGTGGAGGCAATAAAGAAGCTGAGCGTGAAGCTAGAGAAGAAGCAAGAAGAGCTAGGGAAGAAGCCGAAGAAAGAGCTAAGAGTAAATTTAAAGAAGAAGTAATGGCTAAAGTAGGAACTGAACTATCTAATATAGTCCCAAATCTTTTTAAAACCCAAGTAGAAGAGCTTAGTAAGGTAATAGCACAAGCTTTTGATGAAAGTATGAAAGAAGAAAAAGAAAGAACACAAAAAGACCTAGAGACACTAAGCAAAACAAAAGAAGTGCTAGATAATCAGATTAATTATTTAAACAAACTAATAAACAAAACACAAGAATTAGAAAACAAATATTTCAAGGAGTAAAAAATGCAGATTTTAGCTAAAACAAAAAATTTAGAAGAATTAGTCTTAAAATACGATGATTTACAAACAAGCACAATAACAAGTCTAAAAGATGAGTTTGCAATAGTAAAAAGTGGGGAATTAGAAAAGTATTTAGAAGAGTTAAAAAATAGCCAAAGATTATTAAAAATAGGAATAGTTGGGCGTGTAAAAGCTGGTAAAAGCTCGTTATTAAATGCTTTAGTCTTTAATGGAACTGATGTATTACCTAAGGCTGCTACACCTATGACAGCAGCACTTACTATGATTGAATACGATGAGAATTTAAGTGCTATCGTTGAACTTTATAAACAAGCCGATATTAATGAGATTGAAAATCAGCATTCTCAATATATAAAAGAGCTAAATAGATTAAAAGATATAAAATTTATGGAGCTAAAAGAGAGAAAAGAGAAAAAACTAGATGCTAAATTAAGTAAAGAAGATATAAAAGATATAGAAGAAAAAGCCGAAAAATCAGCAAAAAGAGAGCTAAACGATAATCTTATCCTAAGCTCAAGCTATGATCAATTTGAAAGAATTAAAGCAAATCCACTAAAACTAAAAGATGAATTTGTAACCATCAAAGCAAACAATATAAACGAATTAAATAAAGAGCTTTTAGAATATGTTGGGGCTAATGGTAGGTTTATGCCCTATACAAAATCAGTTACCTTAAAGCTAAACGAAGAAAGCTTAAAAAATATCCAAATCATTGACACCCCAGGCGTAAATGACCCAATAGTATCTCGTGAAGCAAGGACAAAAGAGCTTTTACATAAATGCGATGTGGTGTTTATAGTATCTCCATCAGGGCAGTTTCTAAACCAAGAAGATACTAATTTAATGGATAGATTAGGCAATAAAGACGGAGTAAATGAGCTATTTGTAATAGCGTCTAAAATGGATGAGCAACTTTATGGCTCATTAAAAACTGAAACCAATGAAGATTTAGACCTAGCCTTAGATAAGCTTAAAACCAGCTTTACAAAACAATTAAAAGACTACTGCGAAAAGCAAGCAAAAGAATGCGAATATGCAAAAGCTTTATGGCAAAATTTAAGCAAAAATGAAGTGATTACTTCATCAGGGATGGCTTATTCTATACTAAATCATCTAGGCTCATTAGATGAGAATGAAGAGCATGTGATGAACCTTTTAAGAATGAATTATCCTAATTATTTTAACGAGAAAAATACTAAAGAAAATCTAAAAAAATTAGCAAATATAGAATTAGTCAAAGAAAAACTAAACTATGTAAAAGAACTAAAAGATGAATTGTTAAACAAAAAATCAAATGAGTTTATAAGTGCTAAAACAAACGATTTTAACGATTTTATAAAAGAATTAGAAAAGCTAATTTCAAATGATTTAAAATCTTTAAAAGATATGGATTTAGGCTCACTCAAAAAACAAGAACAAGAATTAGCCAAAGCAAAAGAAGTAGCATCAAAAGAGCTTAGTAAAAGATACAAAGAGCATATAAACGAAATTGATGAAAAAATCAAAAAACACCTTCAAAACACAGCTAAAGCGTATTTTTCTAAAGAAAACGAAAATGTAGATGATAGCGTAAGTACAGAGACTAAAGAAGAAAGATATACAGAGTGGGAAAGTAGAAGAAGAACAAGAAGTACTAGTAAATGGTGGAATCCGTTTAGCTGGGGTAGTACAGAAACTTATTATGAAGATGTGCCTGTTACAAGATACAGAACCATTACTACTACAAATGTAATGGCAGGGACTATTCATAGTGGCTTAATAGCACTTACAAATAAACTTGAAGAGTTAATCAGTCTAAACGCTAATGAATATCTAAACTCATGGAAGAAAAATCTAAGCAAAATCGTAATGCAAACTTTAAGAGAAAATATGGATAGAGAATTTATAGATGAAATCATCATAGCAAAGGCTATAAATAAAGTTATAAGTTCTATAAAAACCCCTGATATATCATACTCAAGCAAAATGCCAAGCTCACTAAATCGTAGCGGAAGATTAAGCGATAGCGAAGGCAAAAACTATGTAGCAGAAGTAAAAAACTACCTAGATAGCCTAGAAGCGAATGTGATTAGTGATATAAATAATTTCATCACTAATATACTAAAACATTTGCAGAATAAGGATTTAAGTGGCGAAATCTTTTTAAGTTGTCAAAAAGAACTAAACAAACTAGCTTTAGATATAGAAAACAAAGAAGCAGCAATTAAAACAAAAGAAACAATATTAAAAGAAATCAAAAAATTAGGAGAATAAAATGGCAAAGAAAAAATTAAGTTCATATCAAAAATTAAAAAAGAATATGAAAGCTTTAAAGCACGAGTTAAACGACAAAGAATTAGAGTTAAGAGAGCAGATTATTAAAAATCTCAATACAGAAGAAATCAAGCTACAAAATAAGCTTATCTCAAAACTTTTAAACGCCAAGATTAAAAACAAAGGTCTAATGAATTATCACGAACTTTTAAACAATGACTTTTTAGAGTTTGCAAATTATGAAGAATCGCTATCAAACGAAGCAGAAGCTATAATAAAACTTCAAACCATAGAAAAAAAGCTTGAAATCATTTCAAGCTACCCTGATATATTTACTAAAAATATCATTGCAGTTGGCGGTGGCTTTAGTGCAGGTAAAAGTGAGTTCATAAGCTCATTTATAAACGATGATGAAGTAAAACTTCCTATAGGAATAGAGCCAACTACAGCAATTCCTACTTATGTAATAAATAAAGATGAGCCTATGATATTAGCTTGCAATAACCAAAGCGCAAGTATAAATCTAAATGAAATAGATAATAATATGTATAAAAAACTATCACATAAGTTTATAAACTCATTTGGTTTTAATCTTAAACAAATAATGCCTTATATGGTATTAGGTACTAAACTAAAGTTTGATAATATTTGCTTTATAGATACACCAGGCTATAATCCATCAAGCTCAGCAAGTGATTACACTAGCGAAGATTTAAACACAGCTAAAGATTATTTAAAAAATGCAAGTGCTTTAATATGGCTAATAGGACTTGATGCAAATGGGACTATTCCTAAGAGTGATTTAGACTTTTTAGATGAACTTGAATTAGATAATAAAGAGCTTTTCATAGTATTAAACAAAGCTGATTTAAAAACAAAAAGCGATATAGAAAAAATCTTAGCAAATGTAGCTGATGTCTTAGATGAATACGGCTTAGATTATAGTGGGATAAGTGCTTATAGTTCATTGCAAAAAATAGAAATTGCTAATGAAAAACAATCATTACATAATTTTTTAAAACGCCCAAATATCAATTCTACTATAAAAGACAGCCTAATTTCAGAGCTAGAAATCGTAGAAAATATGTATAAAACAGCTATAACTGATAATAAAAATAACAAATCAAAAAACAAAAAAGCTCTAAAAGATATATCGCTTGATTTATTAGAAAACGGCTTTAGCGATGAAAAAGTACTAAAAAAATTAGAAGAAATGCAAGAAACATTTGACTTTAGCAAACAAGATGAAAATCTAAAAAGACTAAAAACAGAATTTACAAAACTAAAAAATGCAATAGCTGAAGTATTTGAAAAATAATTAAAGGAGAAAATATGGGAATATTAGGAAAAACTTTAAAAACTACAATAAAAGTTGCAAAAGCAGCTCCAAAAATAGCGACAAGTAAACCAGTTAAAACAGCTTTTACAATAGGCTCTTTTATAGCTACTAAAAAAGACCCTGTTACTTATGTTGAAAATAGAGTTATTGAAGAAGTGGGAAGCTATACATATAAAAAATCAAAAGGTATTTTTAAAGATAAAGTTTTAAGTAAAACATCAGTAACTAGAGATATTTCAAACTCTAAAAAAGTAGGTCTTGGGGTAAAAGGTATTGAAAAACTAGTAGGTTTAACTTGGGGCTTATGGTTTAAAAAATAATCAAAACTAATAGGAATTTCGCAATTGAAATTCCTAGTTCAAATTCTTTAAAAAATATTTTATATGGACATAATCAGGACTATCAATATGCTAAACTAAAAATAAACATTAAAGGAAGCTAATGAAAATTTTAGTTAAAGACAAAAGCGAATTAATTGATTTTGTATTAAATCAAAATATTGATTTAAGCTATTTAGACACAAGTTTAATCACAGATATGAGCGAATTATTTCTAAACTCTAATAGAAAAGATTTTAGTGGCATAAATACTTGGGATACTTCT
>NZ_JACGAT010000026.1:0-21668 GCF_020137635.1 Campylobacter sp. RM12642 | reverse complement strand
ATTTAGATAAGGATTTATAAGAACAATTTTAAAAGTCCTTGAAAACTCAAATTCTTATGAAGACGCTGTGAATAAATTACTTAATTAAGGCATAAAACAAGACAAACTAGAAAACATAATGGCCCAAGTTTTACAAATATTAGTTTAAAGGCTTAAGCGATGAATGATTTAAGCAATATTTTTAAACTAAGCTCCTTTAGATGCAATTAAATACTTTGATGATAAATTACCTAAAGATTATGATTTAGATAAACTTCGCTTTAGTGCATATAATCGCACATTCTTAATTAGTGGGATAAATGAAATTGAAACACTTAAAAGAATGCATAGCATACTTAAAAAAAGGCTTATGTAAATGGTACAAGCTTTAAAGATTGTGTATAAGAGCTAGAAAGCATTAGCGGACTTCATAAACACCATTTAAAAGTTGTCTTTAATCAAAACCTAAGATAAGTATATGGTTTGGCAAGATATGAAAAACAACTAATTAGCGATAAGCCTTACTTAAGATATGTAGCAATTATGGATAATAGAACTAGAGATAGTCATAAAGCCTTTCACGGACTTATTTTACCTAAGGAGCATTATTGTTGGCGTAACAATTATCCACCGAATGGCTGGGGTTGTAGGTGTAAAACACAGGTTTTAAGCCTTGATGAAGCAAAAGATAATGAAGCTATAAATATTTATAAAATATATTATTTTATAAATATTTTTATTTTAAAAACAATACAAGCTAGTTTAAAGGTGAAATTTTATTTTTAGTGTATTATTAATTTATAATTTACAAAAACAAGTATGAAAGTTTATGAAAAAATTATTTTTTATATTTTTATGTTTTACGATTTTAAATGCTGATATAAAAAGCTTAAAAGATAGCTGTTATGATGGAGATTTTGAAGCTTGCGGGACTTTAGCTTTAATGTATGCTAAAGGTGATGGTGTGAGTATGGATAAAAAAACAGCAGCATTTTTTTATGCACAAGCTTATAATATTTTATCCGAAGAGCCTAAAAGTGAGTCTAATTTTCATAAACAAAACGCAGCTAATTTATCAATAACAATTTCTGATATTTCTGCTTTTTATGTAGCACAAGGTAGATTTGCTAAGATTAGCGATATGACCTATGCACCTATAAATCCTAATGGAGAATTTTTAATAAATGGCATTGCTTGTATAAAAGTAAGTTCTAAAGATGGTATTTTGCGTATTAAAAATATAAATACAAATGATAAAAATTGTAAAGAATTTTTCGCAAGTGATGAAGCAAAAAAGCTGCTAGATAAAGATTTAAATGAAGTTAGTGAGATTGAATATGACTTTAGTGATAATAAAATCTTATTTTTAGAATTATTATAAAAATTATGATTTAGATTGCTACTCTTTAAAAATCAAATTCCTAATTGAAATTCTAGAGCATTAAAAGTATTTAAAAGCTAAGTTTAGCTTAATTTTATTGTTAAAATAAATTAGACACTAAAATGTTTGAAATTCCTTAATATGTTTTAAGGTAAAATTTTAATTTTTAAGAGTTTAAGTTATTGCATTTTATTAATGAAGCTTGGAATTTATCCTTAAAATAAATTCCAATAAATCTTAAATTGTAATAACTAAAATTTGTACATATACCAAGTATTGTTTATATTTATAAGGTCAATTTCTTTAGAAAAACTTTCACCATTATTAAATGTTACTTTATATCTAACTCCAGCTTCGCCTCCTAACTCATAGTCTAAGTTTGTTTCTATTGATTTAATACTACCCATTTCTTTAATGCCCTTTGCATTATAAGACATTTTTTCTAATAAATTTTTTTATCTTCTGATTTAAAATTAAAGCACTTAACAGCTTGTTTATCTTCTTCAATCACTAACTTCAAACATTTTTTAACTACAATATCTGGAGTATCATCAGCTTTAGGAGTATCACTCCCGCAAGCAACTAACATAGATGCAAATATTGCAAAACTTAATAATTTTTTCATTTAATCTCCTTTTGATTTGGTTTAAAGCCTAATGTTTTGCATTATGCTTTTTGTAAAATCAGTATAATACCCCCCCCCACATTCTTAATCTTTACTTAATTTGTATTTGAATTTATTTTTTATAATTTGAAAGGTTGTAGTAGAATTAGGTTTGCAATTTAAAATCTAATTTGCATATATTCTAAGTATTTTAGAGTTTTTAATAATGCTCTAGCTTAGCTACTCATTTTTATTGTTTATTAATTAAAAAATTATTTAATTTAAAATATTTTATTTATACTACAAATAAGTTGTGTTGATAAAATTGATTTTATAGCCTATATAAAAGCTATATTTTAATATTTATATTTTTTAAGGAATTTGAATTAATTTTTATTTTGCCAAGATATTGGCGTATTTAAAGAATTTTTTAAATAATGTTTTTACAATTTATTTTTAAATTAATGAAAACACAATTTAATTATTTTATTTATTTTAATAACGCTATTTTATTAATATTTTATAATTAGTAGTATTTATTGCTTAAATTTATTAAATTAGATTGCAAAAGAATATTAATTTAAGCAAAATTTTTACTTTTTTTGTTAGACTTAAAACTTTTTAATTTATAACAAGGTTTTCATATGGATTTTCATCAATTTATTGAGCAAATTAATGGAGTTTTAGTTGCTTATGTTCTTGTATTTGCCTTAGTTGGAATAGGTCTTATTTTCACTATTTATCTAGGTTTTCCGCAATTTCGTTATTTTAAAGAAGGCTTGAGTGCAAGTTTTGGAGATTTATTCAAAAAAGGTAAGAAAAAAAATTCCGGAATAACAGCCCTACAAGCTATGATGATTTCAATTTCAGCACAAGTTGGAACAGGTAATATCATAGGCGTTGCAACTGCTATTAATTTAGGTGGAGCAGGAGCTATATTTTGGATGTGGGCTAGTGCATTTTTGGGTATGGCTACAATTTTAGCTGAAGGTGTTTTAGCACAACGCTACAAGGTATGGCAGCACGGACATTATATCGGAGGTCCTGCGTTTTATATAAAACTTGGTCTTAAGAAAAAATTAGGTGCTAATACTTGCAATTTACTCGCTGGATTTTTTGCTATTGCAATTATTGTTGCACTTGGTTGTGCTGGTCAAATGACACAAAGCAATTCTATTTCAGGTGCAATTCATCAAGCTTTTGGAGTGGATTTGAAAATTACAGGAGCAATTACTGCAATTATCGCAGGATTTGTGGTGATTGGCGGGGTTAAAAGGATTGCTAGATTTGCTGAACTTGTAGTGCCTTTTATGGCTATATTTTATGTTTTGGTTGCAGTTTATATTTT
This sequence comes from Campylobacter sp. RM12642, assembly GCF_020137635.1. Taxonomy (NCBI): domain Bacteria; kingdom Pseudomonadati; phylum Campylobacterota; class Epsilonproteobacteria; order Campylobacterales; family Campylobacteraceae; genus Campylobacter; species Campylobacter sp. RM12642. Next base: position 18,356 of record NZ_JACGAT010000026.1, on the reverse strand, counting down.
AATAGCATTTCACGAAAATATAGGCAATGTATTTTCTATGATTTTTAAACAAGCTTTCGGACTTGAAGCAGTAGCTGGTGGAGCTGTTGGAATTGGTATTAAAGAAGCTATTAGATATGGGGTTGCAAGGGGACTTTTTGCAAACGAAGCAGGTATGGGAAGCACACCACACGCACACGCAAGTGCAACTACTAAAAATTCTGTTTCTCAAGGTTTTGTGGCAATGCTTGCAGTATTTATTGATACAGCATTTATTTGCACAGCAACTGCTCTTATAATCTTACTTAGCGGAGCTGATTTAAGTCTTAGCGGTATTGAGCTAACTACTTCGGCATTTAGCATTGCTTTTGGTAGTATTGGTGTGAAATTACTTGCAATTTGTCTTGTGTTTTTTGCATTTACAACCATTATTGGCTGGTATTATTTCGCTCAAATTAATGTGCAATATTTATTCTCAAATAAAGCTTTACCTATATTTAAAATAGTGTTTGTTTTATGTATTTTTATAGGTGCTATGCTAAAGCTTGATTTGGTTTGGAGTATTTCTGATTTATGTAATACTTTAATGGTATTACCTAATGTTTTAGCGTTATTTTTATTAGCTCCAGTAGTTAAAAAAGAATTATTAAAATTTAACGAAAGTAAGAAAAAATAAGTTTTATTCCTATTTCAAATTCTAGAATTTGAAATAGGATTTTTTTATTTTATTTGAGTAAAATTCATACCATTTATTTTTATTTCTACATTATCGTTAAAGTCTTTAGGTAATTGATTTTCACTTTCTTCTATAGCTTTTAACATATTATATTTGTTTTTAACTTTTAAACTTTGCTCAAATTTGTGTGGTGTATTAGCAAAAAAACTATCAACAATTGGTCTAAATTGTTCAGGGACTTTATCAATATTTTGCATTACATATTCTTTAATAGCTTTTAAGTTATTGTTAATATTTATTTTGCTTTCAATTGAATTAATTAATAAAGATTCTGCAAATTCTTTATTATCCATATCGTATTTATCAAGTGTATCTACATTATCAATCTTATAATTATCAATATTATAAGTAATATTTAATTTATCACATATTTCAAAGAATTTATCTAATACATCTAAATCTATTGCAAAAGCTAATTCATTTTTATTATGTTTGCCGATTAATTTAAATTCAACCTTAACATTTCCATTATTTGCTATATCTTTTGTTTTAGTGATTGTGTTGATAGAATATTCATCTTTTGCTAGTTCTGGAAGTATTCCTAATTTATTATCAGAAATAGCCAACATACTAGCAAATCCTACAGCTATTTCACCTAGTTTAATTGATTTTATTTCACTTTTATAAAAACTTTCTTTAGGAGTATTTGCTGCTAATTCTTTTATGCTAACACTTCCTTTTTTATCTCCAGTATAAAATCCATTTGTTTCAATTTTTATTTCTTCAACACTTAAAACTTTTTGATTATTTATAATAACATCAATACCTTTGCTCTTACATTCTGCATAATCACCTTTATTTTCACATTTGTAATCACTAATATTTACATTAGATGGAATTTCAAACATAGCAGTTAGAACTTTTAATTTTTCAATTTCGTTTTTAATAGAATTATTTAATGAAGTTTCAAAATTTTTAACCTGCTCATCACTGATTTTGTTTCCACAACCAATAAACATAATAGCTACTGCACTAAGTGCTAATAATGATTTTTTCATATTTCTCCTTTTTTTTATAAATTTGTTAAGAATATCAATTTATAGTTAAATAATACTAGTGAAAATGAAAAATATTTTTAATTTAAATAATAAAAATTATTAAGTAATAAAAATTAATTAATCTATTTTTGTTATAATGCAATACAAATTCAATTAAAGGAGACAGAATGTCATTAGAAAAACAATTATTACAATTACAAGCTGATGCGCACGCATTATTTTTAAAGTTTCATAACTACCATTGGAATGTAAAAGGATTACAATTCTTTGCACTTCATTCATATACTGAAGAAGCATATGAAAAAATGGCTGAAATGTTTGATGATTGTGCTGAAAGATTATTACAATTAGGACATAAAGCTATAGTTTGCCCAAAAGAATTAATGGAAACTGCAAAAGCTCCAAGAACTGATAAAACTTGCTTTGAAGCTACTGAATTAGTTGGACTTATATTAGCTGATTATGAATACTTATTAGCTGAGTTTAAAAAGTTAAATAAATTTGCTGAAGAAGCAGGAGATACAACTACTGCAGCTTATGCTCAAGAGCAAATTGCTAGTTATGAAAAATCAATTTGGATGCTAAAAAATACAGGTGCAACAAGTTGTTGTGTAAAATAATTTAAAGGCTTGATTATCAAGCCTTTTATTTTATAATATCTGCTGACATTTTCCATAAATTATCAATTTTTACCATTTTTCTCTTTTCATTTTTAACAAAACCATTATTAAATTTAGTAATAATTTGCACTTCAGCACTATTATTAGAACTATTTAATATATCTACTTTAATTTCTGCAATTCCACCATAATTATTAAATAATTTAGGTAATACATTTTCAAAATTAATACTTAATTGTCTTTGAAATTCATTTTCATAATAAAAACATTTATCAAAAACAGCTTCACTTGGTTGATTAGAAAGTTCGTTTAAGCAATTTTTGACACTTTTTTGTATATCTTCGTTTTTACAAGCACTTAAAAATAATAGGCTAACAATCATCATATATTTTTTCATTTTATATCCTTATAATTTATTTAAAATTAATCTTAAATCTATCAATTCTTTTTCTAATTCTTCTAATTCATCTGTGCTAAGTTCTAAATAAAATACAACATTTGCTCCAAAATCTTTAGAATAAACGATATTTAGTTTATCTAAAATATAACTTAATTTATTTATTTGGCTATATTCAAGTTCTATATAATATGATTCTTTTTTTATATAATTAGAAAGTAGATTTAGCTCATTAGCTTTTGAAATTCCTAAATTAACTGCGTTTGAATATGCTCTTACAAGCCCGCCAACTCCTAATAATGTTCCACCAAAATATCTTACTATATAACAAGCTGCATTTACAATATTAGCTCCCCTTAATACATTAAGAGCAGGTGCTCCACTACTTCCTTTAGGCTCTCCATCATCACTTTGATTTTCTACAATTTGCCCAAATTCATTTAATACTCTACTAGCATAGACTACATGAACGCATTTAAAATGCTCGGCTCTTAATTCTTCTTGTCTAGTGCGAACATTTTCGTTAATATTAAGTGGTTCAAAATAGCATAAGAATTTAGAACCCTTTACTTCAAAACTATCAAAACAAGGTGATTTTAAAACTTTCATTTGCTAATATTAGCGTTTTTTATTAAAGGATTAATATGAAAATAATTTTTAGTTTTATATTATTTATATTTTTAGGATGTAGTTCTTTAATAAGCGGTGTGGCTTCTGTCGCAACTTCTGTTGCTGTTTTTGCAATTACAATTCCTATTAAAGTTATTTATAGTGTTGGTAAATCAGCCTTAAATGCAGCTAGTTCTAATTCAAATTCAAATGATACTAAAATTGCTAAAAAAGCATTAGAGCAAAAGAATTTCAAAAAAGCTTATGAATATTACGCAAGAGCTTGTAATGATGATGAGCCTATGGTTTGTGCCTTAGGAAATTATGCTTATACAAAATGTGAATTATTAAATGATGGTTGCAAGATTAATACAATAATAAATAATAACGCTATAAAATATTTTAGTGCAAAATTATTTTTAGATGAATCAAAAGAGCTTAGCGGGGAAAATAAAAAAGCTTATATAAATATAGCTTGTAGTTACGATAATAGTATAAGTAAAGATTGTAAGTAATCTTCCTAATAATTTAGGAAGATTAAATATTTACTTGCCTCTAATTTTATTCATTAAAGCAGTAATTAAGCCGTTTTGGTAAGCAACAGCAAGAAGTGCAATCACAACACCAACTTTTTGTAATAATGATGAGCTTTCGCCAAACATAAGAGGTCCGATTAAAGCAACAGTAGCTATTGGACTTAAGATTAATAACCCAGCACCTAAAGTAGGGTTTAGTTTAACTGAACCATGTTGAGCAAATGTCCAAGCAGCAGCTTGACCTGCAGTTCCTAAAACTATCATCCATAACCAGTTCATTCCAGTGATAGGATCGCCTAAAGCCACATTACCAAATGGACTTGTAACGCTTTCTATAGCAGCTTGTGGTAAGTGCATTGCTTTAATACCAGCAGCAGTATCAACCATAACACCTTGGTCAAATATGAAGCCATTTCCTGTGATTAAGAACGCCCATACAACAGGAGCTACAAGCTGAGCAGCACTTGAGATTAAAATAGGTTGAACAACTTGTCCATTTCCAATTCTTCCTGCTCTTCTGCTAGCGAATAAGTAAATTCCATAGCAAAATCCTGAAGTAAGACCGCAAATTGTTCCAACTGCCATAATACCAGTACCAAATACTTCTTGAGGGCCATTTGGATCAACTATACCATTTTCTAAAGCACCACCAGCTAAGATAACACCAGCAAGCATTATAGGTGCTATGAAATAATAGCTAAATGGAATTCTTTCTCTATCTGTAATGAATGCTAAAGCTGGCAACATAATTACTTGAATATTTAAAAGAATTGAAGCAATTCCTGAACCTACAAAGAATATTGAATAATTCCACGCAGTAAAGTCAATCCCTAATACAAGTCCAGCTAAAATAGATAACAATACACCTTTTTTGGTAAGTTTACCAATTTTTTTTGCTTCCATAATCGCAAAAGGGATAAGGCAGATAGTTCCTATCAAGCAACGCATAAAAGCACCTGTAGCTGGGTCAAAGTTAGATAACTTTTGCCAAGGTGCAGTAAAAGAAAGAAATAAAATACCGATTAAGAATATGACATAGGTCATACCTGTGGCATTTCCTCTTAAATCATTATTCATGATTTACTCCTTAAAATTATTGTTAAATGATTTTTATCTTTTTGAAAAACAAAAATACATTTTCCTATTGTAGATTGATTAAAATTAAAATAATCTTAATCTTTATAAATAATTTATTGTTTTTTTTTTTTTATTTAAATTTATGCAAAATTTATATAAAATATGAAAATTATTTATAAAAATTAAATAATATATAATTATTATAAATAAATAATTAATAATAAAATTATATATACTTTTTAAATTTTAAATAATTCAGCAATTTTTAAGCTTTTTAAAACTAAACTAAAAGCCAAAATTAATTTTTTTTAAAGGATTGTTATGAAAAAACCTGTCATTATAGGTGTAGGTGGTCCTGTTGGAGCTGGTAAAACTCTTTTAATAGAAAGATTAGTAAGAGTTATGAGTAAAGATTATGAAATAGGCGTTGTAACAAATGATATTTATACAAAAGAAGATGCCTTGTTTTTAGCGAAAAACAGCGTTTTACCACCAGAAAGAATTATAGGTGTAGAAACTGGTGGGTGTCCGCACACTGCGATTAGAGAAGATGCTTCAATGAATGAAGCTGCATTAAATGAATTACAAAAGAAATTTAATTTAGATTTACTTTTTTTAGAAAGTGGTGGAGATAATTTAGCTGCTACTTTTAGTCCTGATTTAGTTAATTTTAGTATTTATGTAATTGATGTGGCACAAGGTGAAAAAATCCCACGCAAAGCAGGTGCTGGAATGATTAAATCTGATTTATTTATAATTAATAAAACCGATTTAGCTCCTTATGTTGGTGCAAATCTTGATATTATGAAAAGCGATACTTTACATTTTAGAAAAAATAAAGACTTTTTCTTTACAAATCTTAAAAAAGATGAGGGTTTGTCTGAAGTTATTAATTGGATTGAGAAAAATTGTCTTCTTAAAGGCTTAGAGTGAGCTTATTAAAAATAACACTTGAAAATAACCATTTAAAAGAGCATTACCAACAAGGTATGCAAAGGTTAATTCAAGTTCCAACTAGATTTGGAGAAGATAGCGAAAATGAAGATTTTTTTGCTTATCTTAGCACTTTAGGTGGTGGTTTTGTAAATCAAGATAATTACGCTCAAAGCTTTAAATTAGTTAATTCTAAGGCTACTTTAAGTTCTCAATCAAATCAAAAAATATATAAAGGCACTTCTAGTTTAAAAACAAATATAGAACTTGATAATAATTCTATTTTGGTTTTTCATAATGATGCTAATATTTTTTATCAGAATTCAAATTTTTCAAGCAAAACTACTATTTTTATGAATGATAATTCAAGATTATTTTATTTAGATGGTGGATTTTTAGGCTATGCAAATTCGCAATTTAGGGCAAAATTATCTTTAAGAATATTTATCAATAATAAATTAAGTATTAATGATATATTTTATTATAACTCTAATAGTAGTTTAAATTCTCTTTATAATCATAACTATTTTTATACATTGATTATAAAAGGCGATGTGGAATTTAAAACAATTCATAATGAGAATTTAAAAGCTCATTCAAGTATTATTAATAATACTAATATTATTAGAATTTCATCAGATGATAATGATTTAGCTATGAAATATATTAATGATATTAAAAGCAATTTTTTGCATAAAGGAGGTATGAAGTTAATCTTAGCAAGACAATAAAAATATAATAATTTTATAAAACTAATTTTGTAAAGGAGAAATTATGACATTAACAAAAAAAGAGCAAGAAAAACTCTTATTAAGCTATGCAGCAGTAGTTGCTAGAAAGCGTTTAGACAATGGTCTTAAGTTAAATTGCCCTGAAGCAATTGCTATTATAAGTGATTATGTAATGGAAGGTGCAAGAGCAGGTAAGAGCGTAAGCGACCTTATGAACGAAGGTAAAAATGTTTTACGCAAAGACCAAGTTATGGAAGGTGTTGCTGATATAGTAAATGAAGTTCAAATTGAAGCTACTTTCAAAGATGGAACCAAATTAGTAACTATCCATAATCCAATTAACTAAGGAGGAATTATGAAATTAGGTGAAATAATTTATGCACAAGGTGATATAGTTTGCAACGAAGGTCGTGAAAGTATAGAAATTGAAGTTGTAAATACAGGAGATAGACCAGTTCAAGTAGGTTCTCATTATCATTTTTATGAAACAAATAAACTTTTAGAATTTGATAGAGAAAAAGCTCGTGGAAAGCGTTTAGATATTATTAGTGGAACTGCAGTTCGTTTTGAACCAGGTATGAAAAAAAGTGTTAAGTTAATTGATTTAGCAGGTAGTCGTGAAGTTTGGGGACAAAATTGCAAAATCAATGGTAAATTAGATAAATAAGGAGCAATAATGTTTAAAATAACTAGAGCAGAATACGCATCTCATTTTGGACCAACTACTGGTGATAGTATAAGATTAGCTGATACAAATCTTTTTGCTAGAGTTGAAAAAGACTATACAAAATATGGCGAAGAGTGCAAATTCGGTGGTGGAAAAACTCTTCGTGATGGTATGGGTCAAAACTCAAGATTTTTAGATAAAGATGTAGTTGATTTAGTAATTACAAATGCACTTATAATTGATTATACAGGTATTTATAAAGCAGATATAGGTATTAAAAATGGAAAAATCCACGCAATTGGTAAAGGTGGAAACCCTGATATTACTGATGATATTGACTTTGTAACTGGAGTTGGCACTGAAGCACTTGCAGGAGAAGGTCTTATAGTTACAGCAGGTGGGATTGATACTCATATACATTTTATAAATCCTGAACAAGTTGATGAAGCTTTAAGCAATGGTATTACTACTTTATTTGGTGGTGGAACAGGTCCAAACGATGGTTCTAAGGCTACAACTTGCACCCCTGGTATATTTAATATAAAAAGAATGCTTCAAGGCACTGATGATTTACCTATTAATATAGGTCTTTATGCTAAAGGTCATGGTTCTAATGTAGAAGTGAATTTAGAACAACTTCGTGCAGGTGCAGCAGGACTTAAAATTCACGAAGACTGGGGAACTACAAAAAGTGCTATTGATAACGCATTAAAAGCTGCAGAGATTGCTGATGTATCAGTAGGTATTCACACAGATACATTAAATGAATATGGTTGTGTAGAAGATACAAAAGCAGCAATTAATGGTAGAACCATTCATACATTCCATACAGAAGGTGCTGGTGGCGGTCATGCTCCTGATATTATTAAATTAGCAGGCGAGCCAAATATTTTACCAGCTTCAACAAACCCAACAATGCCATTTACGGTTAATACTATTGAAGAGCATTTAGATATGTTAATGGTTTGCCATCACTTAAGCAAAAATGTTAAAGAAGATGTTGCTTTTGCTGATAGTAGAATTAGAAAAGAAACAATCGGTGCTGAAGATGTATTACACGATATGGGTGTAATCTCAATTATGAGTAGTGATTCTCAAGCTATGGGAAGAATTGGTGAAGTTGTAAGTAGAACTTGGCAAACAGCTCATAAGATGAAAATCCAGCGTGGAGCATTAGGTAATGATAGTGAATATTCTGATAATGAGCGTATTAAAAGATATATTGCAAAATACACAATAAATCCAGCAATAGCAGCAGGAATTTCTACTTATGTAGGTAGTGTTGAAGTTGGTAAAATCGCTGATTTAGTATTATGGGATCCAAAATCATTTGGAACTAAACCTAAATTAATAATTAAAGGTGGATTTTGCTTACATTCAGTAATGGGAGATAGCAACGCATCAATTCCAACTCCACAACCAGTAATGCATAGAAAAATGTTTGGTGCTTTAGGTGTTGCATTACACGAAACTTGCTATAGTTTTATGTGTAAAATGGCAGTAGATGCAAATGTTGCTAAAGAATACGGAATTAAAAAACAAGTATTACCAATACAAGGTGCAGCTAGTGCTAAAAAATCTGATATGAAATTAAACAACGCAACTCCAAAAATTGAAGTTGACCCACAAACTTATGTAGTAACGGTTGATGGAGAAGTTGCATATAGCGAACCAGCTACAGAATTACCACTAACTCAAAGATATTATTTATTTTAGGAGAAAAAATGATAGTAAAAACCATACTAGGCAATATAAAAGATTATGATACTAAAGGCAAAATGATAGATAATGTAAAAGTTTCGCCTGATGATAGATTAAAACACATACTTCGCTTAACAAGTGATAGTGGAGTAGAAATTGGCATAAGCCTAGATAATGGTCATTTTCATAATGGCGATGTTTTAGGCGAAGATGATAAGAGAGTTTTTGTAATAGAATGTTTGCCACAGAGTGTAATTTTGATTAAGCCAAAAGATATGATGCAAATGGGTTTTGTAGCTCATTCAATAGGCAATAGACATATGCCTGCTGTTTTTGAAGATGGTTTTATGATAGTTGAAGATGATTATTTAATAATTGAGTGGCTAGAAGAAAATCAAGTAAGCTATGAAAAAACGCAAAAAGTTTTGCGTCATGCTTTAAAACACGCGAGTCATCATCACTAATGTTAGGGCAGTTTTTATTTGATAGTGCCTTTGCAAATGGTGCTTATTCGCATAGTTTTGGTTTAGAAAGCTATATTTCTTGGGGCGTTGTAAAAGACGCTTCAAGCTTTCAAAAATGGTTAGAAAGTTATATGCTAGATGTATTTGCTACTAGCGATGGTGCTATTTATGCTATTGCTTGTGGTTTAAAGGGTAAAAAATTAAGTTTATTAAAATTAGCAAAAGTAGCTAATTCATCAATGGCTAGTGCTGAATGCAAGGCTGCAGGTATTAGTATGGCAAGAGCTACTTTAAAAAATACAGAATTTATGCACGATGAATATGCAAGTTGGTATTATAAGGCTTGTGAGAACGATGAATTTTGCAATCCTGCTATTGCTTTTAGTGTTTTGGGGCAAAATATGGCTGTTGAATACGCATATTCAAGTATAAAAACACTAACTCAAAATGCAACTCGTGCTATACCATTATCTTATAAAAAATCAAGCGAGTTATTACATATTAATTTAGATTTAGCTAAACGCTCTGCTGATAAATCAATGCAAATTGCTAAAAGTTTTATAGAAAAAGGATTTTTTAGTTTGCAATTATTAGATGAAAATGATTTAAATAAATATCATTTGTTTTCTACTCATCATGAATTAGATTTAGGAATGTTAGCTCACGAAAAACTTGATTTTAGATTGTTTATGAGTTAAATCATTAGAATTTGAAAATATAAAAAAAGGTAATAAATTAATAATTTATACCTTTTTTAATCTATTAAAATAATTTTTGTAATTCTTCTTCGCTTAGTTTCTTAGAATTATATTTGATTAAATAAATATCATCTTTTTTATTAATATCTATAACAAATTCGCTTTCTTTTAAAGGAGCTTTATTAGATTTATAAGTCTTAAAATCATTAGGATTATCCATAGTTTTTAGGATAAAAAACCAAATAGCACAAACAAAAGCAATCAGCATTAAAAACTCATTTTCCAAATCAGCGTGCATAAAAATCCCGCATAAAAACGCTCCTAAAAACGAGCCAAAATATCCGCAAGAATTTGAAAATCCTAATACTAAACCTTTTTGTCTAGCTTTGCAAATCTTAGAAATTGAGCTTTGCATAATAGGCTCGTGCAGACAAAATGCAATAAAATATAAAACAACAGCTAAGAAAAATAAATAATAACTAGAGCTTAAAAATATCAAATATGATAGGAAAAATAATGCAACTCCGCTTAATAATATAGTCTTACTTTTGCCTTTTGACTCGCCAACAACTCCACCAACTCCCATAGCCAAAAATCCAAAAAACATAGCCACGCTATAAATAATCCATAAATTATCACTATTTTTATGAAATATATTTACATAAGCTAAAGGAATTAGCATAAAGGTGCTTGAGCTTAGCATTTTTTGTAAAAAGCAAGTTAGATAAAGTTTATTTAAATTAGCACTTATGAATGCTTCTTTAAAAGGGATTTTTTCTTGTTTTATAATTTCTTTTTCTTTAGGTAAAAAGGCTAATAATACAATACATAAAACGCTTAAAATCGCACTTATATAAAATAAAGCCCCAAGCCCTAAAAAACTAGCAATAACAGAACCCAAAATAATAGCTACAACAAAGCTAAGTCCAATAGCTCCACCCATTAACGCCATTGCTTTTGCTCTATCTTTTTCGCTAGTTAAATCAGCAATCATAGCAGTAGCAACCCCGCCAATTGCTCCCATACCTTGTAAAACCCTACCAACAAGCATTGTATAAATATCACTTGCACTTGCACAAATTAAACAACCTATTATAAAGATTATTAATCCCATAAGCATAGTTTTTTTACGACCGATTTTATCACTTAATGCTCCAAAAGGCACACTAAAAATCATTTGAAAAATTGCGTAAATTCCAACAATAAGTCCAGCCAATACATCATTAGCTCCGTTTAACTTATGCGAATACAAGCTAATCACAGGTAAAACAATAAAAAGCCCAAAAAATCTTGAAGCAATAATAAAACTTAAAATCAAGGTATTTTTATTCATAATCTATCCTTTTTGATAAAAGATTATTTTACTCCTAAATTTATTTACCACTAATTTATCTAAATAAATTTTATTATTTTATGCTATATAATTTACAAAAAATTTATGCTAAACTAACGGAATTTTATATATTTTTGGAGTTTTATTTGAAAATTATTATATTACTTTTATTTAATTTGTTAATTTTTGCAGATGAATTAAAATTCGGTATCGTATATGCTATTCAAGACAAAAATTATTCTAAACAAATAAATGATTGTTTATTAAACCCATCTTTAGGCAATGTTAATGGTTATAATGAGTTTTTAGGAGATTATTTAAAATTATGTTCTAGCTTAGGAATAAAGGCAGAGAATAATAAAATAATTTATTGTTTAAATAATGATAAAAAGCTCAACGGGGGGGGGTATTTAGATATAATCAATGCTAAAGCAAATCCAAATACATTAGAATTTTATTCATCAAGTGCTGATGATAATTCTTATAAGAGCTTAATTAATTCTAATCAAGATAGTTTTTCATTTATAGTAGAAAATAAAAATAATATTAAAACATATATAGAAGAGCTTTATAAATTGTATTCAGTGGATACTACTGGTAGAATTAAAATAGAATATAAAAAGACTTTAAATGATGCTGTTTATTATCTAATTGACCAAAGTCCTATAAAAACTACAAATAATGAAGATAATAAATTAATTAACGACTTTTATAACTACATAATAGCAAATCCAAGTGTTAATATGACTAGTGATTGGGAAGACAGATTTAAGCAAATAAGAAATATGCAAGCTAAAAATTCTCATATTTTTTATAGTGATATTTTTAAGGAAAAGGCATTTTTAAAGAATTTAAGAGCTGCATATAATGAATACTCATCATATCCTTTACCTAGACAAAACGAAGGTAAGTGCTATATTTTTGATATTTTTGCTTATGATACAAGTAATTTAGGTAAGAATGTAATTAGGTCTAGTAATTTTAAATATTCTCATCAAAATAGTAAGTATTATTCAAGTGATTTGATTACAAATTATAGTATTCATAAAAGCTCTCTTGTTAGAAAGGGTATATATGAATCAACATTCGCAGGAGAAGAAGTTAAATTTAGTATTAATTTAAGAGCTTTAAATGCGATAGCTAAAGGCGAAATTAAATTAAGTTTTTATCCAGACGCTAGTAATTTAGAAATTAAAAATGAAAAAATCTATTTAAAGGATAGAAATAAAGCTTTATTAAAAAGAGAAGCTGACGCTAAATATTATATGAGTGGTAGCAAACAATCAAAATGCCAATTAAATCTAGTAGAAAATACTAAAGAATTGGTTTTTAATTTAGGCAATTGTTTAATTAATCAAAAAAATATTGAAATCACAGAAAGAATTAGGGGTTTTGAAAGACCTATATTTCAAGAAAGTGGTAAAAGTATAATCAAAGGTTCTGTAGGTATTCCTTTAGTAAATGATTATCAAAATATATATACTTTATATACCAATAATAATGAAAAAGTAATTATAAATAATGCTAAAAACTCTAATGCAAAAAAGGCAAAATTAGTAAATACTATGCTAGAAAATGAAGAATATTTCATAGGGCTTAGCAATAATTATTCAAATATTAGTAGAGTTTATATTGACTTTTTGTCTAATTCTAATTTTGAAATTCTTAATGTCTATAATGCAAATTCTAAAATAGATAAAATCACTGAAGGTGCGTGTGCTGGTAAGTATTTATTAAATGATGAATTAATCCTTAGGATAAAGACAAATCAAGCAATCAAACAAACAAGTATTAAATATAATCAGTATTTTGAAAAGACTAATCAAAACAATGAATTAGTATGCGAACAAATGATAAATGATAATTATAACTATACTTTTGCTAGCAATGATTTTGCTATTAGACCTAAAGAATTTAGTTTAGGCATTTCATCGTTAAATCAAGAAGCATTTCAAAATACTTTAAATAGTTTTGTATCAAGAGAATTGAAAAATTATTCAAATCTAGCAATTGGAATAGCTAATTTAGTGATTAGTTATGATAATACTACTAAAAAATTTGCCTTATTAAATAATGAAAATAATAAAATTACAATTTTTGCTAACGACAATCGTGTAAGAAATAAAGAAAAATATGGAGTAGCTTTTATAAATAATGGCAAGTTTGATTTAAATATTAATTTTCCTTTAGCTACTGATGGTTTAATAGAATTAGCAGAAACTAATTTTACAAAACACGACCAAGAATTAGATATTTGTATTCAAGATGAATTTGATTTAGATAGTGCAAATACTTTAAAAAATGGAAAAATTTCTTGTTTTATACCTATTAAAAAAGCCTTAAATATTGAGTTTTTATCACAAACAAAAGCTATTAAAAACGAATATATAACTTGCAAAAAAGATATGCAAAAATGCAAACTTAATCAAGACAATTCAATAGGTATTAAAAATATAGCTTATGATAAACTTATGCTAGGAGATAATGCGGGCTTGGTTTATAATCTTTATTTGTTAAGTTCAAATTCTAATAACAAATTTGTTCCAACAAAATTTAAAAATGATATAAATTTAATGATAGATGTAGGCAATTTAAATGGTTTAGTAGTCAATGAAGGCAATTTAAAAACCTTACATATTAGCAAAAACGATTTAAATCAAGCATTTAAATTGGCTTTTAATAATTTAGGAGAAAATACAAGATTATCTAATCTAAACGAATACTCGCAAGATGAGGCAAGCTATAAAAATACTACGCAATTTACTTTCAAAAAGGACAAGCCAAGACCTTTACAAAAGGTTACAATCAGTGTCTATGTAGATGGTAAAGATGAGTTTAATATAACTTATAATAATGTTTATGATATAGCTTATACAGGCTTAATGTTTAAAGATATTAATACTACTAATCAAGCTTTAGAATTTAAAAAAGATTATGATTTTGGGTATTATGATGAGGTAGATGGGAAATTAAGTTTTATTAAAGATAATATTATTTTAGATGATTTATTGTCTAAAATTGACTTTATACCAACCTATAATAGCACTCAATTTATTAATAATAGTTTTCATAATATTTCAAATTCTTCATACACAAAAGATACTATAAAATTTGTTCCTAAAGCAGGATTTGAGTATCTTTTAAATACTAAAAATACCTTTACAATAGAGTTTAAATAATCTTAAGCCCTTTAATATGGGGCTTATTTTTCTACGCAAAATAAAGCCCAGCTTAATTCTTGTTTGATTAAATCTTTATCATTTTCATATAGATTTTTTAGTTTTTCAATTTGAATATCATTTAGTTTTTTATAAGAAAACTCAACGCTTTTTTGTAAATCTTCATAAGTTTTATAATAATTTTGATTTTTTATAGTGATTTTATTTAAAGTGAAAAAATACCCAAGCTCATTTAAAATATTTGCAGCGTAAATATAATTAGGCGTTGCAATTATGTCTAAATCAAGGGCATTTATGATTTTTTCGTGTATGTAAGAATTGTCAATTTTATATGTAAAATATAGCCTTTTTTTAGTGCAGTTTAAAAGAATTTGCAATGCTTTTGCTAGGTCATTAACATCTAAACACCTACTAGCAAAAACCAAATCCCAACTACCATCTAAATCATCATAAGAGCCTTGAATTATCCTTGCATTAGGGCAATTTATCTTAGCAAACTCAAGCATTTTAGGAGAAAAATCACATAAAGTAATATTATTTATTAAAGAGTGCTTGGCTAAAAAAGCACTCCCACAAGCAAAATCAAGCAAACTATCACACCCACTAAAATCAACTTGCTTTAAAAATTCTCTCACATAAGCTTCGTGTTTTGCGTAATCATTAAAACTTTGAGCTTTTTTATCCCACTCACTTGCGTCCTTACTCTTAAAATCACTCAAATTCTTTTGCTCAATATAAAGATTTTTAAATGATATTTTAGAAAGATTGTTTGCTTTTAGCATAAATTCTCCTTAAAAACTTGGAATTAATATATCTTTAAACTTAGTATTTAAAAACTCTCTCATTTTTTCACTTCTCATAGCCTTAAGCAAAGCTTTAGTTTTAGGGCTATTTAAATCATTGGCTCTAACAGCTAAAACGCTAGCATAATCACTATCGCTACTTTCGTGCAATATAGAATCCTTAATAGGATTTAGTCCTGCTAGTAGGGCGTAATTTGTATTAATTATCGCTAAATCACATTCATTAAGTGTTCTTGTAAGTTGTGGAGCTTCTATTTCTTTTATTGTAAGTTTTAATGGATTATCTTTAATATCTAATACTGATTTTGTGCTAGATTTTGCATCTTCATTAAAGCTTATTATATTATTTAAGGCTAGTAAATCTAAAGCCCTAGCACCATTAATAGGGTCGCTTGGTATATAAACTAAGGCATTTTTAGGCAAATCTTTAATATCTTTAATAGTATTTGAATACGCTGCCATTGGACCTAGAAATATTTTTCCTGCACTAACTAGATTTGTCCCTCTTTCTTCGTTAAAACTTTCTAAAAATTGTCTAATTTGAGTAAAATTCGCATCTAATTCTTTATCATTTAGAGCGTAATTTGGGACTATGTAATTATCAAATTCTATGATTTCTAGTTTGTATCCTTGATTTTCAACCAAGTCTTTTACATTTTCTAAAATCATAGCAGTTGGATATGGAGTTACTCCGATTTTGATTAATTTTTCATCAGCATTTAAGCTTAATAAACATAAAAATATTAATAATTTCTTCATTTGTTTTCCTTTAATTTTCAAGGTGCTTACCGCACAACAATTAAAGAAAATGTTTTTACATTTTCTTTCTAGCCCACGCTTGCTTTTTATTCATTTTTGCGTCTAGCTAGAAAGTTTAGCTAGACGCTAACGCATCTGCATCATTTATAATCCTTTTTAATTTTTTAAAGCTAATCTTAATTATAAATATTAAATAAAATAATAAAAATACTTATATTTTTTATAAGTTGTGTAAAAAAGTAACAAAATATTAAGGAATGATTTTTGCTTTTTTAAATAAATATTTAAAGGAGAGCAAATGAAAATAGAAAGTATTTCAATTTTTGATGAAGCCAAACTTCAAAAAGCTCAAAAGGCTGCAGGTGTATCATTTTCATCTATTTTTGCAAGCGAATTTGCAAGGGTAAATCCTAAGCTAGAAACGCAAGCACAGTATTCGCTAGATAAAGACATAATAGACGCTTCAAATATCTTTATAGATAGGTTTAATAATTCAAGATTTAAGGTATTTGATAATACTCACGATTTAACTAAGCTAAATTCTAATATATCTTGGCAAGGAGATTTAACAAAAGCTAAGATTTACAATGCTACCGAGTTTGGCTATAGCGTTGATAGCAGTGGCTTTTTAGGAGCTGATTTTAACAAAGCTGCAGGCTTACCAAATGATTTTAAAATCCATTCAAGCACACTAAAAGAAATCTCAAGACAAAATAACCTAATGACTATGCCACAAGTTGGGATTTTTAATAATATTTATGAAAATATTGATTACGCAGACACTATTAAACACCAATTTAGATTATACGAGCAAATTGTAGGAAATGTAGCCGAGTTTAGCAAAGATGATATTGCTAATATGCCAAATTATGTTGATTTGGTTGGACTTAAAATCAATAATGGCTATACATTTGATTATTCACACGCAAATGTTGTCAATAAGTATTATGAGAATAAGGAAAATGCTTTACAAATAGGCTTTAAGTTTGATTATGATTTAAGTGTAAATAATAGCAGAAAGCTTAATTTTGATTTAAGTCCTTATATAAAAGATGGCGAGATTTCTAATGCAGGATTATTTGTAAGTTTTCTAGGTGGCACACAAGGGCTTAAGGTAAGCGATAGTGGGGCAACTAAGATTAAAGATGAATATAAAGAAAGAATGATTATAGAAGATGCACTAAGTAAGCTTAATCCAAATGAAGGCATAGATATTTCAAAGCTAGAATTATTAACAGGACTTAGCAAGGAAAAAATCCAAGATTATTTAGATAAGTTTGAAGATGAGAAAAAATTAAAAGAAAAGGTAAGAGAGTTAAGTCAGAGCCTAGCAGTAGATGCTTTATTAAACAATAATTATTCAAATGATTTTAGGGCTAATGCTAAGGATTTTTATAAAAGAGTTCAGATATAAATTAAATATCTATTAATATTTTTTTAAACCTACCGATATAGAAAAATAACGGGGGTTTAAAATGCAAATATCAAATAACAATTATATAAATTATCAAACAAATATTAAAAATCAAATTCTAACCACTCAAACTCCTAAAGATAATCTAAAAGAACAAATCGCAAATATTTTAAAAGACGCCCCACAAGATGAATGGGGCACATACGATCCAAATGCTGTGCTTAGTAAAATAGGAGCTTACGAAAAAGGCAGTAAGATTTATGAAGCCTTAGAAAACGAAATGCTAAAAGGAATAATTACTTACGGAAAAGACCCAAACGAAGAAATATTAAGCACAAAAGATTCTCTTAAAGTAAATAAGTGTGATCCTGCTTGGGTTGTATCACTTAAGCTAGAAGTTCAACCTTTGTTTAAATTTGAAAACAATTCAATATATCAAAGAGCTTTTTATCAAAATAACGATGATTCAAAAGAGCTTTTAGAATTTTTAAAAGAAAATCCCATAGACAAACTATCTTTAAGTGATAAAAAATTTAAAAAATCATTTGAAGATAATGATAATAGATTAGAAATGTTGTTTGCAAATGAAGAAATCAGCATAGAAGACTTTAAAAAAGAATATTTAAAATTAAAAGCTTTTTATGATGAGAATAAGTTAAAAGAAGAAAAAGAAGAACAAACTAAAGAAAAACCATTCGAAGCCATAGAAGTAAAAGGCACAA
>NZ_JACGAT010000025.1:0-23861 GCF_020137635.1 Campylobacter sp. RM12642 | reverse complement strand
ATCTCTTTTTTGCTTTCTTCTTGTGAAAAATCTTTTATAAATACTATTGTATAGTTTGTGGTTTTAATTTTAGCAGGGTTCCCATTGTCGCTCCATCCATCTATACAGCCATTTAAAGTAGTATATATCTTTCTTAAAATATAAGTTTTACCATCACCTGCACTACCTGAAATAATAATATGCTTAGGGTTATTTGTAAAGATTTTTATAATCTCATCTATGTTTATTGTATCTATATTTATTTCATCAATACCATATTTTCGGTATTCTTTTATTATTGTATCATCAAAAGAATTTGCATTTGCTGATTTAGACAATAAATACCCAGATAGAAATTTAATCAAGCCACTCATATCAACTCCTATAAAGTGCAAAACGAACAAAACTTGTCATCTTCAAAATCCTCTAAATCCTTATCGTGTTTACTCAAAAATTCTCTACCTAGCAATAAATCTTTCTTATTTTTTGCTTGTTTTTTTCTTTCTTCATACGCTTTGAAAGTTTTTTTTATCCTATCAATATTTTCTGCTTTGCATAACTCGCTAAGTGGCATACCCTGTATCCAAGTGTATCCTTCCTTTTCAAATTCCATAGCCTTTTGAAATTCATCCGGATGCTTTTCATAAAGCCAAACCCATTCTATCTGTCTCATAAAAAAACAAAAATAACACCCCGATCTAGTTCTATAATACTCTATGTCATATTTTTCGTCTTTAACCGGAGTGTAATATTTAGGCAGTCCTAAGCCAGAATCATTTAATATTCTTTTAACATCCTCGAGAGTTATACCATCATCCTTAAAAGGCATAACGGTAATAATATTATCCTGATTAGGCACTAAGCCTAGTCTGTCTTCATCAGCTCTAATGCCAACGTAGTTAAAAATTTTACAACCTTCATATTGCTTTATTTTTTCTAAAAAAGTCTCAAGCTTCATTCGTTTTGTGCACCACCTTTGTTGAGGTGATGGTAAAAAATTATTATGTTCAAACAAAAGCTCTTTAAAAGATTTTTTAGGTAGCAATTTTTCTATCTTAATTCCCGTAACCGCTTGCAATTTTGATAAATAATCATAGGTATCCTGCAACTCTTCACCTGTATCAAAAAACAAATATTCAAACTTTCTATCTGGATATTTATCTTTTAAATAAATTGCCATAGCAGCACTATCTTTGCCCCCAGAAATTGATATAATATGAAGTTCTTTACTCATCTTGTATTTCCTTTTCTAAAATTTTCAAAAGCAATGTTATTTTGTCTTTTTTTTCTAGCTTATTTAAAAATTTTTCTTCTATATTTTTTATATGCTCTTTTATGTTCTCATCATTATCTTTAAATATTGTTGATACTTCTTTATCCTGGCTTAAAATTGTAATTCTTTTTACATTTTTACCTAAAGCTCTTAAATTTGTCTTATTTAATATATATTTAGCTTGCGAAGTGATATTTTGTTTTAATTCTTTAATATCTAAATCGCTACATTCTTTTATGTTTTTACTTATCAAGATAACACTTATAGAATCTACTAAATCCACTATATTTTCAGCATATATAAAAGCATTTAAAAATGCTCTTACTTTGTTACTACTTTCAATCTCTAAAATTTCGTTTGCTATGTCAACCATTTCGTTTTTATATGGATATGTTGGATGTGTTAAGTAAAAACTACTAAATATATGCTTTTCTATATCTAAAATCATATTTTTAAAAGATAGCGCTATTTCATTAAAAGCCTCTTTAAATGACTTAGCAAACGTATCACTATCAGTCAAAGAAAAAATCCTTGGTATTTCTACAAAATAAGTTTGTACAGGATCTTTCATTGAAAATAAAGCAGATCTTAGTTTTTTTGCGTTATCTGATATATTATTAGTTTTTTTTGCAAAATCTGGAAGCATATTTACTTTTGAAAAAACTATCTGGCTTAAAACTGTTAGTGCATTATTTGAAAATCTACTTTCATAGTAAGATACAGCTAACATATATGCTTTAAAAATTTCTTCTTGAGTTTTTGTTAAAGCAATACGATGTATTTCGTATTGAGCTATATTTTTCCATAAGTCTATTAGCAAATCATCGCTAATTTTAAAAGCGTATTCGTTATTTTTAAAAATACTAATACTATTTTTATTTACAATAATAAACAAAGATATTATTAGTTTAGATTTTACATCGTTTAAGCCAAAAGGCTCTAATTTAAGATAATTTACTAATTTCTTAACATTTATTTTTTCTCTAACTTTTTGTTCTATAAATTCCCAAATATGTTTAAAATTTAAACCACTTGGTGCCACTAGCTTATAACCTAGATTATCTTTTATATGCATTAACGATGGCTTTATAATAGATAGATATAAAGTCATGTGTGCTGGGTATTTTTCTATTCCTAGGTTCTTTTTATCGGGGTAATTTAACATATGATAGAAAAGAAATTTTATAGGAGTAAGGGCGCCACCATTACTGATAGTGTAATTTATCGTATAGTTATTTATAATAGGTGTTAAGCTATAGTCGTTTTCAATTTTAAGTCTAATACATTCTTGTATGTTTTTAAAGCTATAAATATCACCCTTATAATACACTTGAGATTTGTTCAATAAATCGTAAAAGCTTTGTTTAAGTGAATACTTTAAAGAGTGTAATTTATTATCTATAATAATTCTTGTATCTTTACTTAGCTTTAAAATATTGTTTTGCTTTACAATCTTATATGCATATATTTCCTTGCCTAGTTCTGTTAGTTCTTTTGTATTTTTTACATTTATTACCATGTGTGAACTATCATCTATTTTCAAACCGTTAAAAACTATGTATATCACATCATTTTCTATTATTCCATCTGCACTCTGAATAATTTTATATCTAAAAGGTTTGTTTAATCCGTGTGTGATTAAAAACTTTTTACTAATGAGCTTTTCGTTAGAAATAATTTGGTTGATATATTCAATAAAGTTAAAATTGGCACTACTATTCTTTATGTTTGATATCTCATAATTTAAATCTATGTTAGAATCTTCAATCAAAGAGTATGACCTACTTTGATTTTGAAACATAATTACATTTTTAAAAATCAAAGATTTAATAGCACTATCTATAACTTTTTTTTCATACTTACTTGACAAAGAATAAATAATCAAATCTTTTGTAGGCAAAATCAAGCTAGCAAGCTTAAAACCATGTATAAGAGCTATAGTTTTGATAATATCTTGCTCTACTTGATTTATAGAGCTATCTTTTATCCTATCTATAGAAAGCCCCCAAATCTCACTATCAGGTAACGATACATTGTATACACCTAATAAATAATTTACATAATCGTACAAATCACTTACGCAATATAAATAGTATTTATCAATGTCTTTGTTTATAAAATCTTGAAAACCATAAGGCTCTAAAGAAAATAAAAAAGAAAAAATAGTTCTTTGGTTTTGAAAAAATTTAAGAAATAATTCTATTATAAACACCACGGCTATTGGGTGTAATGGAAATAGTTTTTTTAGACTATCTTTGTTTTCTACAATACTTATATGATTAAAGATATTGCTTGCATCAATATCATCTATAAACTTATCAAATTCTTTCATAGCATCAATATTTGTTGTTTTGAGTTTTATTGTATGCTGAAAAATTTTTAAAATCTCTAAAGAATTATCACCAAAAAGGACATTATCAAATCTTCCTTGTATTTTATCCCATTCTGTGTGTGTTACTTTTAAGCCTACATTGTAATAATCTCTAAGACTTTTATGCAAACTAATCAACATCTTACAATCATCTTTAAAATTTACAAACTCAGCTATGGTTTGCAATTCAAACAAATCACTTTTATCTTGATTATACAACGAATTTTCTATGAACTTTCCACACTCATCTATCAAAAATACAATGTTTGTAAAACCTATATTTTTGATATCATTATATAAATTTTCTAACAAAACACTCATTTGCACATTATCACTACTGTTTATATATCGCTTTGAAAGCTTTAACTCTGTGGATTTAAGCACATAATCAATAATCATATTTTTAATACTAGATGTTTCACCTATTATTTTTATAAAATAAAATCTTTTTTTAAAAATATATTTACTCACCAATACTTTAAAGTCTTTATCTAAAATTTTAAGTGCTTCTTCATTACCATTTAAACAATGTTCTATAAAAACCATTAATGATGATTTACCACAACCAAAAGGACCTATTAGTGATATTGAGTTAGCATGTTTATCGTTACACAATAACTTCAAGGTGTTTGCTGTAAAGTTAGTAAATCTAAATTTATTATTAAAGCCGCTATAGTTAATATTTGTTGATTTGCTGTAGTTTTGATCTAATTTTAAAATTGTTTTATATTTAAACATTATAAATCCTATTGAGCATATCTTCTGTATTTAGATTTTTATTTAAGTATATATGCCTTATTCCTCCAGATTCTGAATATAACAACGCACCATTGCTAATATGTTCTATATTGTTTATTTTCATAAATAAGCCATTTTCGTTTAAACAAAGAGATTTTTGTATGCTTAGCTTAGAGTACTGAATCTCATCTATAGAAATAGAGTCTTTAATATCTAACATTTGAATATAATCAACCAGTATATATAAAAAAACCTCATCGCTTATATTAGCAGTATTTCCTATGTTTAAATTCCAAGAAAAATCTTTTCTAGATAATATTTGCAAATCTTTAAACAAGCCTAAATCTCCATATCCATCATACATCCTAAGTAAAACATCTATATCAAATTTAATGCTATTTTCACTAATTGACATATCTAGTTTTTTAAGAAAAGCAACTACAAACTGACAAAGACTCTCTTTTGTAAAATTATACTGATAAAAATAATTAAAAAACAAACTATACAAAGTAGCTTTAGACTTATTCTTCACTAAATTCCAGTGAAGAAGCCATATAGTGTCTAGGTTTTCTAAAAAAACATCTTTTTCTAAAATAATCTTTCCTATATTGCTTAATGTGTTTTTTTCAAGCAAACCTAAAGCATTTAACCAAAAATGTAGCGACTTTACCATGTTGCCGCCTAAGCCCAAAACCTCTATAGAATAATCAAGCTTGCTATTTGTAAACAATTTGTCACATTTATTAAATTCTATCAATCCACGACTAATCCAGTCTATTTTACAATCAAATTTCTCGTGCCCAGAAAAAGAAACTTTGTCAAACATTTGCAACCTTTTATTTTAACTTTCATATATTTGCAAGCTTTGCTTATGATTTTTAATATAAGTTATACCAAGTATTCTACTTTAACTTTACTTATATAATGGTAATTGACCATCAAACAATAATATAAAATATAACATTATTTATAAATAATTACAAAAATAGTTTTTAATAATACCTTATGTTATTTATTTTTAAACCTATTCTATAAACGAGTAAAATTTATATTCAAAAAATCTTTTACCTGTTCTAAAAATATGTGGTGAGTGAAGTTTACTATATAACTTTAGTTAGTCTAGTTTATTTTTACCTTTACAAACCATAACAAAATTTCTATCATTGCAAATTTGATAGTACTTATGAAATTACTCAAACATTGCAAAATATCCATTGATTAACAATTAAACCATTTAAACTGCCTTATTGACAAATTTTAAAGCTTGAATGCATTTTTATATTTAAGAATTTATTTTATGTATTTTTTAAACTTATCCATAAATTTCGTATGTTTTGGCTAAATCCAAACAAACGAAATTCCTATAAAAATCATTATTCTTTTTTATCGCCCATTAACTCTTCCTGTTCTCTTAATAGTTCAAGCAATGGATTTGTAAAACTAAAACTTGGTATATAGATTTTACTCAATTTAGATGCTATATCAAATTGATTTTGCACAATCTTATTAGGCAAACTTATCATTTCTGATAGCTTAGTTTGGTAGTCTGCTAATTTGCCTATATTTTTAAAAGCATTTTCATATCGCGAAGTAAGTTCTTTCATATATCTAGCGTAAATATCAATAGAATTTATTTTCAAAGACATATATTTTTCTTTCTCTACTTTTTCAATTTCTTTTTCTAGTCTTTTTATAACTGCTTTTATAGTTTTTTCATATTCTTTATAGTCTTTTAAACAAATTGCGTGATTATGGGAGATTTTATTTCTTATTTTTTGTATAGTTAATAAATCTTCTTTTAGCTTATCTACTTTTAAATTCTCATACCAATGTTCTATGTGTGGTTTTCTTGCAATTTTTTGTAATTTTTCCATTGCTTTTTCTTTATTATTGTTATCTAATTCTTTTTTCGCTTCTTCCATAAGCTCTTCAAGATTATTAGGATATATAAGTTGAAAAAATCCATTGATATAATCTTGATATGTTAGCAAAGATAAAAAAGCTTCATTTAAATCTTGATTGGTTTTATCTTTGCGTTTATCTCTTGCTATATTTTCATCTACAATTTTATACCAATTATCCCCACAAGCCCCTATCATCAACAAATAAATCAATTTTCTAAACATAATTTCATGTTTTGATATTAATTTATACAGCTTTTCTGAAAAATACAAAGAACTATCGCTATAAACTACGGTGATATGATATTCTTTTCTGTGTTCGCCATCTTTAATATCTTTATAAAATCTATCTAATAAAGTAGCTTTATCAAGGCTTTTTCCATTTATTTTAAACTTAAATAAAATGGCATGTTTCATAGCTAATTTATCTTCTATAATAATTCCTTTATAGCATTTCTTACCATTTTCTAATCTATTTAATCTCTCTTCTATTATATTTGTAATATTTCTTGTATCTTTAACTAAAACCGATTTATTGCCTTCTCTTAGCTTTTCTTTTACGCTAAATAATAATTCCAATCTCATAAACACTCCTTTATTTTAAAATCATATCTTTTTGGTATTAAAAATAACAATTACTAAAAGATTAAAAATAAATTTCGTATGTTTGAAGCTTTAATTTTATGGTAAAAATACACGAAATAAATTCTACACATCCCCAAATGTCACTTGTTTGACTTTAGAATTTATTTTCGTATTTGGAATTTAAATTCGGAATTTCGTTTATTTGGCAAGTTTAAGCAAACAAACGAAATTTAGTTTTAGCTTGGGATTATTGAGTTTTTACGCATTGTTTTTTGCAAGGCAAATATACAAAACGCAAGAACTAAATAATAAGCTATATTAAGCCTTGAGACCCCACAATCTATCGCTATGGCTCGTTTTAGCTCGGGGGCTTTGTCTAGCAAATCTGATGATTTTAGCTCGTCTTTATAGTCTTTTAGGGTCTTTTTGGCTTTATAAACGCTTTGCTCGTTTTTGTCTTGATTTGATTGCTCGTAGATAAAATTAACGCTTAAATCCGTTTTATCAAAAATGCTGATTTGTTCTAGTTTGGTGTTTTTGCTCAAAATGGTTTTACTAGGTTTAAATTCTTTTAAATCCTTGTCATTTGGAAGTATTATTCTAGCTAGCTCTAACGCCTTTTTATCATCTAAATCATCTATAGCTTTATATAGATAATGATTTCTCGCATCTTCTGAAAACGCCCCTAAAAATGGGGTTATTATATTAGGGCTACATAAAATACCAATTATTCCAATTGCCCCTAAAATACCAAGTAATTTTTTAAATTTGCTAAAAGTTAAAACCAAAGTTATATAAACGATAAAACACAATACACAAAGAGTAGAAAAAGCAAAATTTTTTAAATCAAATGAGTTAAAAACCATCTTTATATAATCTTCTATCGGTTGAGCTTTACCAACTAAATAATCAAAATTACTTGCAACTATTTCTAAAGACAATCCAAAATTTATCATAAAATACCCACCGATGACACTTAGGGTAAATAAAAGTATCTTTAAAAAATCAGTATGATGGTCGCTT
The DNA here is from genome assembly GCF_020137635.1 of Campylobacter sp. RM12642. Taxonomy (NCBI): domain Bacteria; kingdom Pseudomonadati; phylum Campylobacterota; class Epsilonproteobacteria; order Campylobacterales; family Campylobacteraceae; genus Campylobacter; species Campylobacter sp. RM12642. The sequence goes on along the minus strand of NZ_JACGAT010000025.1, from coordinate 15,991 downwards.
GTTGTTCTGTTAAGCTTTAAAAATAACCTATCAAATACTTCAATAATTGTTAATTTTGCACTCTCCGATGCAGTTTTTTGATACATACTAGATGGATATTTAATACCATAAATTTTTTTACAATAATCAAGCTCTAACTCTCTAGCATATAATTCTGATTTTTTATTCTCTGTTGCAACTAATAAATCATTGTTTTTAATAGCTTGGTCTTTCATTAACCTATAAGTATCTGTTATAGCTCCTAACCTATTCATTGTGCTTTCAATATTTTCTTTTTTATAACAATCTTTGTTTAGCTTTTCATTACTTTCGCCAATGCGCAAATTAAAAGTTTGAATATTTGCAGAATTAGCAAATTTAGCTAATGCAAATTTTGGAGCTTTATGAAATATAACAAAAAGTAAAGAGAGAATATCATTGAAAATAGTATAATCAAATACAACTTCTTTTTTAAACTCTGACCTATCAAAATGAATATCACGATTTACATTGTTATCGCTAAAATCAAATTTCTTTTCAAATAAAGATTGGCAACATTGCACTTGCTTATTAAACTCACATTTAATAATCTTTATATTATCTTTAAAATTACATCTAGATAAATTTACCAAACCATCAAATTGTGAATTATATATTGTAATTTTCTTGTTAAATACATTAACACCACAACTTTTAACATGAGACTTAACCAAAGAAAAATCTTTACTAAAGATTGAATTTTTAATTTTTAATTTTATCTTTTCAAAAGAAACATTACTAAAATCCACATCGCTTAAAAATTTAATATTATTAAGCTGAAAAATTTCATTCATACCACTCTTTAATGTAACATAACTACCAAAAATAACTTTTTCGTTAAATACAAGAGAATGCAACTTTACATTTTTTTCAAATTTTGTTCTACTAAAATCCGTTTCTTTCTTAAATATTGTATTTTTAATATCAATTTCAGTCTTAAAATCAGTGTCTAAAAGAAGCTCTTTTACACTCTTTATAACAATTCTACGAGCTACATAAAAACAACCTTCAAAAACTACTTTATTAAAAAAGATATATTTAATGTTATGCAAATTGCACTTTATACAATCAAAATCTTTATCAAATTGAACATTTAACAATCCAAGTGTATCGTGGTCTGTGTTTAAAACAATTTCACAGTTATCTTTAAAACGGGTATTCATAACAAATAATTCATGCTTTTGGTTTTTTCTAGTTTCAAAGATAAATTTCTTTTCAAAAACACACTCGCCAATCAATAATTCATTACTAAAATAACAATCGATAAAAGTTAAATCATTAAAAAAATTAAATCCATCTAAAGTTGTTTTATCATGTATGTAAAAATTACATTTTTCAAAACTTAAACTTGTAAAAATTTTTATAAAATTACTATAGTTATCATTTTCTAAGACACTTGTATCTATTTCTATAAATGCATTGCTAAATAATGCAATATAACGCTTTATTAAATGCTTAGAACAATCAAAGCTAATGTTTTTAATATCACTTTTAATAAATAATCTATTTTAATACTACTAGGTGTTATATCTTGGATTTTATACTCTAAATCGTGATTAGGATTAGAAATACCAACTATTATTTCTAATTTACCCTTATTTACTTCAACATCAAAACTAAATTCAATATCATTTGATAATTGAAAAACACTACACAAATAATTTTTTATATCATTAAATTTCTTTTTAAGTTCATTTTTTACATCTTCATTTTGTATATTTTCAATCATTCAAAGTCCTTTACTCTTAGTTTCCACTTAAAAGTTCGGTTAAAAGTGGGATTTGAGGGTGGTCTGGGCTATTATTAGCTCGTTTAGATGTTCCAAACGCTCATCACACATAATTACCCCCCCCCAACTTATTCTGTTCTTATAAACTTAGGAATTTTACTTTTAAAAAATTAGTTTTAGATAAATTATATCTCGTGCTACCTTGTGCTAACTTCATTAATTTTTCCATAAAAATAGAACTCCTAAAATAAAAACTCGCATACTTAGTATTTATCATTTCATTAGGTCTAAAGCCAAAGCTATTTAAATATAAATTTCACATTCTTCTAAAATAACAAATAAAGTCCATATTTCGTATATGATTTTAGATGAAATAGTAAAAAATACATCTTCTTTATTTTTTTTCACCATCGTTTATTTTAACACTATCAAAAATATTTTTATATGTAATGCAGTTTAAGTTATCATCTTCAAATTTTTTTCTTTTTTATCTAAAAGCCTATTGTAAGTTAGACCTAAATCATTAATCGTTACTTTTTGCCAAAGGCTGATAAAGTTAGCAAACCTTGTTTTGCCACTTAGTAGCTCGTTTATTGGACGGAATTTTTCTTTTTCTAATTCTGATTTTAAATTCTTTAAAATTTTATATACTCATCATAGCAATTTAAAATCTCGGCAGTTTTTCAGTATAATTTAATTTATCGGTATTTTATCGGTTAGTAGCTGTAATCAGCCAAGAATTTCTTTAGTGTATTTTCAATCAAACATAATTTATAAGCCAAAAACTAACTTTCTTGCCCTATTCTTAGGTAAGTTAAATTAATAAATATGTTTTTAACTTAAATAAGCTAAATTAAAACATAATTAATTTAAAAATATTAATATACCATTTTTACAATTTTAAAAAAAGGAGTTACAAATGAATAGTGTTAGCACTACCGAAGAAATAAAAGTGCAAAATCCTAAGTTTGTTTTATCATCAGGCGTTAGACTTATAAGCAGCGGTGATATTATTGGGGGGGGGTATTCAACTAATTTACGCAAGTGAGTTAGAGATATCAACTAGTTCAAGCCTTAGCTTTGAAGATGCAGAAAACACCCTTAAATCAATGGCTAGTTGTTTAGGTTTTAATGCCATTATCAATGCCGTAAGATCTCAACATACTGAAGGTATGGTTACTCAAGGAACCGAACAAACCGATACAAAATACAGTACAAAAAGTTATTTTTCACCTACCATATTATCAAATGGAGTATGGGGTGTATCAAAAAATAAAGTAGTAGATAAATCATCAAGCACTACAAATATCAACACACAAACCACAATAAACAATGTCTTTACTATAAAAGGCACTTTGGCACTAATAGGTAAAGAAAATCAAAAAGATGGTGAAGAATACGATTTTGAAATTTTAGAGCAAAATTGTAAAGAACGCTATGAGCTTGTAAAGACTTTACAGAATGTTTATTGGCCTAATCAAGAATTAAAAATGATAGCTGAAAACAACACCAAAGCTCTAGGTGGTATAATAATTATTGGTCTAATTATTGCATTGATATGTTTATATTCTTTCAGTTATATTACAGGCTTAATAATTTTTGGAATATATTTCTTATGTTCATGGGCTTGTTATTCTGTCACAAAAGATAATGAAAATAAAGCATATGAAATGTTAGCACCGCTAGATTCTGAACTAAAAGCTCTGGTGGATGAATACGGCGAAGTTATTTTTGATATTTATCAATTATCACCATATATTACTTTAAAACATGTAGGAGAATAAAATGGATTTAATACAATCATTAAATAATACAGAAAAAAACTTAAATAACAATGGAGAATACTGCGTAGCATTTGATTTGATGGCTAACACAAGACAAGAAGTATCAGAAGGTATGGTAAAATATAGAATTAGCAAAACAATGGCATTTATACTTTTTAAAATAGCTCCTATTGCGTTTGCAATAACTATAGTATCTAAATTCTTTTTTAATTAAGTCTAAAGCCCTAAAATTAGGGCTTTACTGAAAGTTTTTACAATCATTTCTTTAATATTTTTGAAGCTTTACATATTTTTAATTTTATTTTATTGGTTTGTATTATTGTTAGCTTGATTTTTTACTAGGAATTTGTTTCGTGTATTTTCAAAGAATTTAAATCCAGATTTTCGTTTGTTTGTTTCATCTTATGTTTATATATTTTAAACCATTTTAACATAGTAAAAGGCAATTTAACATTTAAACAAGTGGTATTTGGGGTTTTTAGAATTTATTTCGTGTATTTTTAAAGAATTTAAAATCAGAATTTCGTTTATTTATGACTTTAAAATTAGCCCAAACAAACGAAATTTACTTTGATTTTATTTTACTTTATTTTTTTATAGGATTTTGGTGTTTATTTATTTGATTCTTAAAAAATATTAAAAATATTAGTGGAGCAATATTTATATCTAAAACAATACTAAAATTTAAATGCGTAAGATAATCCAAAGGATATATTATACTTAAAGCTATTAATACGTAATATATAATAAATCTTGCCTTATAAATCTCTTCCATTATATCTCCTTATTTAAAAATTATTTTTAATTTATTTAATTCTGCTTCGTATTGATTTTGCAATGCTTGAATTTTTTCTATCGTCTGTATAAAATCATCGCCGATTTGCCTTTGCTCTACTTCACTACGCATAGGAATTTTTAGCTCTTTTATCCCACCAATACTAAGCCTTGATAAAGCTCCATTTGATGAAAGATTTTTGATACTTTCTACTCCCTTTTCACTCTGTAAAAATGCTGCTACATAAGGTGGATAAATTTTGCTCTCATCTAATTCTAAGGCAATTACATTGTTTGTAGGTAAAAGTTTTTTACTGTAATTGCTTACAAAAGCTACTTTTATACTCTCGTTCCATACCCTTGGAATTATGATTGAGTTATTTTTCACCACTAATTTTTGGTATTTTTCTGGGATTTGTTCTATAAAATCATCATCTTTTATATATCCTTCTTTGATGTTTGATGTGTTTATAAGTGCAAAATCGCTTTCTTGCTTGCATTTTAGATTTTGTATTTCACTTGATTGCATTGTAGCGCCTACATTTGAGCTTAAGATTAGCTCTTTTAGACTTATTGTATTTATACTATCTTCTAAAGAGAGCGATACATTTAGCCTGTTTGCAAGTGCTTCTTCAAAACTTAAGGTTTTAGATAATTCGTTATTTTTTTGTAAATACTCTGCTAGTTTCATATATTCAAAAAAATTAAGTTCTTTATGATATAAACTTCTGGCATCTATCATTTTAATACTTTTATTACCCTTGCTTAAAATTAACAAATCACACTCAATTCCTATGCCATTTATAGCTTCTTTTGGTAGATTTATAATAGCTTTTATATAACCTTTTTTAAGCAACCTTTCTTTCAAAATACCACTTAATTTGCCCTTGTCATTTGATAGTAAAAATCTAGAACAAATACAAAAAGCAAAAGAATTATCGCCTAAAAGTTGTGTAATTTGGGCTATTTTTAGCCATTCATCATGAGTTCTTGTATTTTTTAAATCTATTTCAAACTCTTTAGATATTTTATCAAGCATAAAATCACTAAAATCAATGCGATTATTAAATACCAAATCAGCACAAATCAAATCAAATTTTTCATTTTTTAAGTCGCTATAATTAATTATATTTGTATTTGCATTTAAAACTTTTGATTTTAATTTGATTTGATTTGAAATATTACTGTTATTTGTTACAATGCTAAAATTAATATCGCTTAAAACATCTTCTATAATCCCTTGTTCAAGCTTTGATTTTTCCACCATTTTTGTCATATCTAAAAACAAATTATCACTCAACGAGCTAAAAAGAAGTATATTTTTATATGCACTAAAATCACTGATTTCATAAATAAAATCACTCACACCTTCATTGATTTGATACTCTAAGTTGCTTTGCTTTGTATAGGTTTCATTAAACACACAATGTCCTAAAAGCTCGTTTAAATAAGGTGATAAATTAGCAATTTTAAGCACCAAATCCCAATATTTTTCACCATATTTAAAAAGCATATCTTTTAAACTCTCATCAAATTTAGCTCTAGCCATAAACTCATCAAAACTTAAATAAAAATCATTAGGATTTGCACCATCGTTAAACATTGCATAAAGCTTAATTTCCCTAAACTTATCAGCCATATAACACATTACACTAAAACCTAGTGATGATTTTAGTGCCTTTTCATCATCAAGGCTTAGCTTGTCGCTAAACTCATAACAATACTCATCAATTACCCTAATAATCTTACTTTCATCACTCATAATTATATGCTCGAATAAAGATTTTGGTAATAAACTTTTTCTTTGTAATAATGCTGTCATTTTTCTCCTTTTAGTTTGTAAAATATATCTTTATTTTTTTAAAGATAACGCATTATATATTATAAATTTTATTTTGTCAATAAGATTATAGAGAAAATATATTCTGTAATAAATTACTCTTTATTTATTTGTAATATTTAAAGAATTTATTTCCGTAATTTATCTTTTAAACCAAGGGATTATTCTATTGGCTTTTTTGTAATACTGCGTATAGCTGTCGCCGAATTTTTCTTGTAGCCATTTTTCTTCTGTCTTTTTCATTAACACTGTAAGAAAAGCACAGAAAATAAAAGGTAAAACTAATAAGCATAAATTATAAGCAAATAGCAAAACCCCACCCAAAATAGACATAAAAATCCTTGCTTTTGGCAATTTTACAAAATCTAAAAAACCAAAATAATCCAAACAAAGCCCAAATATAGCAAGCAAAAGGCAAGTTATGACGTAAATAGGTCCTACCCCAAATATTGGTAAATTAGTAGTTTTATTCATTTTAATCCTTTGTTAGATATAGCTTTTGGTATTTATTTGCTTTGATTTTAAAATACAAAAACAACGCCAAAGAAATCAAATTGATATCTAAAAAACATACTCAAATAAACCCCACCTAAAATAAGATTAAAAGCTTATTAGATAATACAAAAAGATACAAAACGCTTAAAATCATTGTTATATTAATGAACTGCAAACTTTATTTTATAAATCTCTTTCATTTTATATCCCTTGGCTCATTCTTCAATATTTAAATACTCTATTAAATCCTTATAATTATTTAAATAATATTCAGCACTTGCTCTTGGCTCACTTGAACTTATAAAAACTTTTTTAATAGTTTTATTTTTAAGTATTTTTTCATTCTCATTAACAAAAACAGCACAATCACCTAAAAATTTCCTTAACAAATCTTGACCTATTTGGCTTTTGTGATTTTTGCACTGAATTAATACACACTCATTTTCTTTATAGCAAACCAAATCTATCCCGCCATCGTTTTTACCATTTATAAAGCCGTGTGGAAAGACCTTGTAGCCTTGCTCTTCGTAATATTTTTTAATTTTTAATTCATATAATCTGCCCTTTTTTTCATTTTCGCTTTCTGCTTTGTAGATTATAGATTTTGTTATTTTGTGGTAATTTGGCATTTTACTGCTTAAAATTTCACTAAATTTATACTTATTAACAACTTTCAAAATCGCTTCGTCAAGCTCTTTTTCATAAGCCTTTAAAATATCTTCATAGTTAGAATTTAATTCTTCTTGTTTTTTAAATTCTATGCTATTTTTGATAGCAAAATATCTTTTTTTAGCATTATTATCACTCATTTTTGCTCCTTAATTTTCACAACTATTAAAAAATATTTGAAATTTAGAATAAATATTATTATAAATTAATATAATCACAAATCTTAAGGGGGAAATTATGAAAAAACTTATATTAATATTATTTTACCTTTCTACAATATTTGCAAATAGCGTCCCGCAAACTCCAGCCAACACAATACAAGATAAGCATTTAATCATAAAAGCTCACGATAATAAAACTTTTTGTCTAGCTCCAAGACAAGTGCATGATAGGGTCATAATCGGTATGCTAGATTGTAAACAAGCAGTAGATACGAGATATGATTTATACAAAAGACTTGCTTTTAAATATAAAGACAATTGGCTATGTGCAAGTCTTAGCGATAGGTTTAAAAGTGGACAAACCAAACAAGATTTCTTTGAATTAAAGCCTTGTGTTTTAAACGATAAATCTCAATGGTTTAGCATAAAAGATACCTTTAGCTTACCAGCTTACATTGATGTAGAAGTAAAAGAAAGCGAGTATAATTTACTAGCTACAAAAAACAAAAACGCCAATAAAATAACCATAGATAATGACGAAATGAAGCAGTGGCTACAAGCAGTTCCACCGCCTATTAATTACGCTCTTAAAACTTCTATATATTTTCGTTCAAAATCAAATAATAAATTAGAACTATTTTATATTACAAAAAATGGGGCTTCAAAAACACCATTTAATTTTTATTACGATATTACAAGTGGTAAAATAGCTCTTTTTAACCCTAGCAGTGGGACTTTTGAGTGCCTTGAAACTAATCTTAGCAATCAAGACGCTAGTTTTTTAAAGTTTTCTAAATGTAATTTTTACGGATTTGAAAATAGATTTTATTGGAATTTAAATTTATTTGAAAATTCTTATATATTAGATATTAATAAAAATATTTTAGATGTTTCAAGGGGCAGTGAATTAGGAAAATTATTTATAAGTGATATAAATTATTATAAAACCCATTTATCTCCTAGCGTTTTATTAGATGGTAAATTATCATTTGACTTTAGCGTTTATGAATTAAGGAATTTTAACGCAAGAAATTTAGGGCTTTTCTCTAGCCATTGTGGTGCAGAAAGAAGAATAAAACGAGAAGTTATATCAAATAGCTTAGCTAATTTTGACCCTTTACAAGCAAATTGGAAAGCACGATTATTAAGCATTGCAAGGACTACTGATAGTAGCACTGATGCTAGTGGAATTTGTGGAATTTGTATGCTACATACTTATGAGATAGTTTCTTTACTAACTCAAATATATCCACATAATCCTATATTAAATTATAGTTCTACTGGATATTTATTTGATTATATGGACAATGTATCTCCATTTACTACATTTGCTAGAAGAAACCCTGCGATGTATAATTTAATGGGTGAAGCACTTGAGTTATGGGGACAACAATTGGCTTTAGGTGAAGGACTATATTCAAGGGGTATTAGGGCGATTTGGGCTTTAACTAGCAGTATTTTGCCAAGACAAGAATGGAGCCTTAGCACTATCACAACTCAAGATAATTTAAGATCTCAATTAAGGGGTATTTTAAATTCTCCTGCTGGTTCTTTATATATTGCATTAATGAGTTTAGATAACGGCAGAGCACACGCAGTTCCTATCATCATTACAAACAACGGAGCAGTAGTAATCCCAACAAATGCTCAAAACATAAGCGAAGAAGATTTTACAAGCTTTATAGCACCTACACAAAATGAGCGTACTTTATTAAGAAACCTATCTGCTAATAATAGATACAACATACAAGCCATTAGCTTAATTGGTTTAGCTGGTAATAGAGATAATATATTTGAAGAATATTTAAATCAATTTGATTGCACTGGTGGTGGTGATTTTAGACGAGGAAATGGACATATACTAAATCCTAATCACGCTGATACTTGTGATAATGATAGATGTGATTTGATGGAGATTGAGCATAATTTTTAAGAATTTAAATCGCTAATTTTTGGCGATTTAAATCAAAATATTTTAGCTCTTTTATTATAAATTAATTGCTAAGAATTTAATCCTTAAATAACAACTCTACAACCTTTGCAATAATTGCTAAAAAAATTAAGAATATAAAGACTACAAGTAAAAGTCTAAAAACACCTAAGCCAAAAAATAAAAGTAAAGCTAAGATAAACAAAAGTCCTAAAATCCACATATAAACTCCTTTTTAATTTCGTATATCTTAGCAAAAGTAAAGTCCTGATTATGTCTATATAAAAAGATTTTAATAAATTTAAAATACAAATTTTGATTTATAACTTTACAATTATTCTTTAAAATGCAGCGAATTTTTTTGGAATTTAAAAAAAGGAATTTCATTTGAAACTCCCATTTGAAATTCTTAGACTTCTTCGTTTTCTTCACAAAATTTCTTATAAAACTCCGGCAAGTGTTCTAAACTCTCACAATATTCAAACATACCACTCATATTTTCAACTTTTGAAGTATCAAAATTTAAAGTTTGATTAAAACTTTTACAACCATAAAGCATACCTTCCATATTAATTACTTTTGAAGTATCAAGCTCTAAAGGCTGATTGAAATTTTCACAACAATAAAACATATTTTGCATATTTGTTACTTTTGAAGTATCAAAATTTAAAGATTGATTAAAATACTTACAAGCAGAAAACATCTGGAACATATTAGTTACATTGCTAGTATCCCAAGTATTGATACCACTAAAGTCTTTTCTTAAACTACCATTAAAAAGCATACTCATATCAGTAATCAAACTCGTATCAACATCACTAAGACTAATTACATTAGAATAAACTAATTTTTGTAATTCTTTCTTATCTTCAGGTCTATATTTGCCATTAATCTTTTCAAAATAGTCATTTTCTAAAAGAAGCTTCATAGCAGGTTCACAGTCATAAAAATATTCATACAAGTCATCCAAGTCAAAATCTTCAAAAAAACTTGAATTCATTTCATAGCAACCTTTAAATACACTATCTGTATCGTCTATATAGCTTATATCAAAATCAAATGTTTGATTTAATTTTTCGCAACCCTTAAACATACAATACATAGATTCGACTTTTTTAGTATCAAAGGCTAAAGGCTGATTGAAATTTATACAACCTTCAAACATATGGCTCATATCAGTTACATTGCTAGTATTAAAATTCAAAGGCTGATTAAAATTAATGCATTTATCAAACATATGGCTCATATCAGTTACATTGCTAGTGTCCCAAGTGTTTATCCCGCTAAAGTCTTTTCTAGTGCTATTTTCAAATAATCTACTCATATCAATAATCCAACTCGTATCAATATCGCCTAGATATACACTCTCATCTCTTACTAACTCTTTTAATTCTTTTTTCGTTGTTGGCTTATATTTTTTCATAAAATCTCCTTTAGTTTCGTAAAATCTATATTAAATGCGTTTAACTCTAAATAATTTAAAATTCATATTTCAAATTCTTAGACTTATTTTTATTTTTTACCAAAATTCTTGTAAAACTCTGGCAAGTGTTCTAAACTCTCACAACCTTCAAACATATTATCTATATAAAGAACATTTTTTGTAGTAAAATTTAAAATCTGATTAAAGCTTTTACAATCAAAAAACATATTGCTCATATTAACTACATCACATGTATAAAATTGCAATAATTGGTTAAATTTTATACAACTATAAAACATATCACCCATATTGGTTACATTTAAAGTATCAAGGTTTAAAGGTTGATTGAAATTTTCACAATAAGAAAACATATTAGCCATGTTGATTACTTTTGAAGTATCAAGGTTTAAAGGTTGATTTAGTTTTTTACATTTATTAAACATAAAACTCATATCAGTTACATTTCTTGTATCAAAATTTAAAGGCTGATTGAAGTTTATACAACCTTCAAACATTCTTTTCATATTTTCTACTTTTCTTGTATCAAAATTTAATGGTTGATTAAAATTTTTGCAATCTCTAAACATTTCACTCATATCGGCTACATTTCTCGTATCAAAATTTAAAGGTTGATTAAAATTTTTGCAATCTCTAAACATTTCATCCATATAAGTTACATTGCTAGTATCCCATTCATTTATACCGCTAAAATCTTTTCTAACACACCAATAAAAAAGCCCACTCATATCAGTAATCAAGCTCGTATCAATATCACCTAGATAAACACTCTCATCTCTTACTAGTTCGCATAATTCTATTCTTGTTCTTGGTTTATATTTTTTCATTATTTTCCTTTATATTAATAAAATAAATTTCTAATTTATTCCTTTTAGTTTTGCTAGTAATATTTCAAATTTATTTGCCTTTGAATGCTCCCAATTAAAACTTGCTTTGCATTTAGGACACTTAATTGGTGCTAAATCATTTTCTGCAAAACAATCACTACTATAAATCCTAACTACGCTATATCCACAACTTTTGCAAGTATATTTACTAGGCTTTGGCGGTATCGGCATAATCTCTCCTTTTTAAGAATTTGAAATTCCTATTTCAAATTCTTTGATTTAAATTATTGTTTAGACTGCATAATAACTGCTTTAATATCTTCAACAAACTTTTTTTCTACACCCAATTTTTCTTTATCAGCAAAGAATAATATTGGTAAAACCCAAGCATTATTATTGCTTTGATTTATATTTGCATTTAACGGTATTTTTAAACTATTAAAATATTTTTTAAAGCTTTCTTTAGCATCATTATTTGTAAACATATTTGCAAAACTATCCCATAAGCCATATTCTTTAAAATGTAAAGTATCTTTTAATGCCTTCGTATTTAAAGACTTACTTAGCGTTTGCTTAACACCAAAAGTATCACTTAAAACATTGCAAAATGTAAAAATCTCATCAAGCTTTATAGAGTGCTCATTTACCATATTATCTTGTAAATTCTCTATCTCATTAATGATTTGCGATCTTACTTTTTCAAATTCTGCTTTTACTTCTGCTCTTGTAGTATCTAAAAAGCTAAAAAGTCTTGAAAAAAAGCCAATATTACTATCAATTGTTTTATTTAATCGTTCTTCATAATTATCTAAAGTTTTATTATAAGATTCCACATATTTACGAGCAAAATCGTAAGCAAAACTTGTAGCTAGGTTTTCAAAAATCAAATCAATAACGCCATTTATCACTTCTTCTTTGCCGTATTTTTGAGTTTTTTGTCCGCCTCTTTTTTCTACTTCAATAGAACATACTTTATATAATCTTGTATCATTTCCAAGCTCTTTTTTAATATGCTCTTCATATTCGTTAAATTCTTCAGCACTTTTAATACTATCACAACCTGTAATAATAAAGTGAATATTAAATTTTAAAAGCTCTTTTAGTTGTTTGATTAATTTTATTTCTTGCTCTTCAATTCTTTTTGTATTATATTTCAGGCAATAAAAAACAACATGAAAAAACTCAGCTACATTATCGCTACTATTTTTGCTTTGTATATATGATTTGATATTTTTAATAATACTTTCAAAATCATCTTTGTTTGATTCAAGCCCTTTACTATCAGTGACAATAAGCCTTAGTCTATCATCAACTATTTTTTCATATTCTTTAAATTCTTGTGTAATAGGCTTACCAATACCAGTAGGCGCTTTAGCTTCATCTAAAAGATAATTTATAAAAGAACTTTTACCATTACCAGTCTTGCCAATAACCAATACTCTAGCTTCTTGATATTGCATATTTATTCCTTATCTTCTTTTTCTTGGTTATCTTCTTTAGTATCTTTTTTATTTTCTTTATTTTTGTGTAGTTCTTTTTTGACATCCGCCCAACTAATAGTATCTATATAATGTTTGATTACTTGGCAAATATTTTCAACAATATCATCATCTACAACTTTACCCGCTAAAATATCTTGATATTTCTTTTTACAATATTCTGAATATGCAAAGCCCATTCCATAAGTAATAACACCTGCTACACTTGCAGTAATCGCACTTCCTACAATAGCTCCAACCCCAGTAAATTTAAGCAAGTTACCTGCTAAAGCTTTTCCTAAATTACTAGCTAAAGTTTCTGCTGCTAAGCTTTTTAAGGCTGTTTTTGATATATCAACTCCATATATACGCCCAATATGCACTAGCATTGCTACTTGAGTAGGTGTGATTACTACAGTATCACTTACTAAAGGTATAGGATTTGCTCCTGCAGCAACACAAAACGAGGTGTAGCGTAATATAATTGTTTTAGCATGTTGTTCTTTTAATGCAATGCTTCTTTCTTGAGATGCTACAAAAGCTTTTTGTATATCATCATCACTAATACTATTTGCACTATCATTTAATAAAGAATTTAAATCTGTATCTTCATCAGCTAAATCTTTACTAACTGCATATATTTTTGTATTTAAGATTTTCTCATATTCTTTTTGAATACTTAAATTAGCATCATCTTCATCACATTGTGTCATTACTACAAAAATATTTTTATAGTTTTTCTTTAATAGTTTTACGATATTTAAATCCATATCTTCCACTCTTGTTTTACTTGCTGATATGCAATACCAAATTACATGAATATTTCCTTCGCAATTATTTATCTTGCCACTTTCAAGCTCATTTTGAAAATCTTTAACTTTATTTACAAAACTATCTGCTTCGCCTGCTAATTCATAGCCTTCCGAATCTATAATATTAATTTGCTTACCAAAATCTTTTCCTAAAAATACCTTAAAACCTCTAGTTTGTGGTTTATGATTGCTAACATTTGCTACCTTCTCTCCAAAAACATGGTTTATTAGTGAGCTTTTACCAGCTCCTGTATGTCCTAAAATCATAACATTTGCATACGAATTTGTCTTTTCAAACTTTGCTTTTTCTTCTGCGATAATTTGTTCTATACTCATTTAAATCTCCTTAATCAAATTAATTTTATATTTTTTATCTACTTTAAATTTATCTTGTAAAGCATTACAGACTTTTATATTCTCGTTGTAATATTTAGCCTTACTCATATACTTTTTAAGAAACCTTTCGTAATATTCATCAACCCTACAAACCATAGGACGATTTTCATAAATCCTGCATGTATTATCATCTGCTAGGTGCATACAAACACCATTTAAATTAAATTCTTCTAGTTCTTTTACTCCGTTAATACTCTTGCAGCATAAGCCACATGCAGTGCATGGAAAATTATCTAACATTGCTAAGTTCCTTTGAATATAAATGAGAAGTTTTGAATAAAATTAATGAAGTTAAGTGATTTTAGTTTTTGTAAAATCCCCCCCCCCTCTCCATAAGAGAAAATATAGCTTTCATTTATTCTCCTTTCTTGTAATTTTTCGCATTATAGCATATGAGTTGTCAAAATTATGTCCATATAAAAAATATTTAAAATATTATTAATAAAAATATTGATTTTAAAAGCTTAAACTAAAAACAAAATATAATACTAATTACTGCAAATAAAAAAATATTTTATCTTACTTTAACTATTTGTATTAAATATTGTTGTCTTGACTATAATAAATTTCTAGGTTACAAAAATAAAAAGATGAATATATTAAAATAAAATTATATAAATTAAAAAAGGGATTAATAATTATGAAAAATAAATTTCATATGAGCTTAGAATACAACATATGTTTAGCAAAAAGAAATATCGTAGATAATATCTATAAAAGTGCGAGACTTGAGGGAATTAATGTAACTTTTCCACAAGTAGAAGCTATTTATAATGGTGCAAGCGTGGGCAATCTAAAGGTAGATGATATTGTAGCTATTAACAACCTTAAATATGCTTGGTATGTTCTTTTTGATACTATAAGTTATCCTGAAATTGATTTTGCTTATATTTGTAAAATAAATAAGACTATAGGTGCAAATTTAATCTATCAATCAGGCTACATAAGGCAATTTGATGTGGCTATTGGCGGAACAACTTACAAACCTAAAATGCCATATAAAGAAGAAATTATAGAAGAATTAAACGAAATACAAAAAATCACAAACACTACACAAAGAGCAATAACATTAATGTTATATCTAATGAGAAAACAAATATTTAGCGATGGCAACAAACGAACGGCAATTCTATGTGCTAACAAGGTCTTGATTAGCAATGGAGCTGGTTTGGTAAATATTCCAGTCGGATTAATTAACGAGTTTAAAGAAAAATTAATTAAATATTATGAAACAAATGAAATGAAAGATATTATGGACTTTACTTATAAAAATTGTATTGATGGATTTAATAGCGTAGAGCCTAGTATTGAAGAAAAGCTTGAGAGTGAAAAAAATGATGAGATGTTTAATCAATACATAGCAAAATCTTATAAAAATAAATTGTTTTAAAGAATATGAGTTTTATTTTAAAAGCTAATATCTATACTTTTAGTCTATTTGATTAAAAACAAAATTACCTAATAATTAAATATATTGCTATTACAATAAGGGTAATTAATAGCTTTATGTTTTTATTGTTTTCTTTAAATTTAGCTAAATAATTTAAAACTCTTAATCAAATAAGTTATAAAACCAATACTTAATTTAGCAAATTCAAAAATACTTGCAAAAACACTATCCCCACCAACCCCATCAA
>NZ_JACGAT010000024.1:0-25438 GCF_020137635.1 Campylobacter sp. RM12642 | reverse complement strand
GATTGTTCTTTCAATGTTTTCATTAATAGCTTTAGCCATATCTCCGAACTCATCTTTAGAATTTAAATCAATCTTACTTGCTGTTTTTCTTTCGTGATTTATTAGTGAAAATACTTCTCTTAAGCCTTTTTGAATGATTTCAAGTGGGCGTAAAGATTGCTTGATTAATAAATATAAAATAGCTGAAATTATTAGCAATGAGATGATAAACATTGTTAGGTTTTGTTTTAATAAATTATTTAAATTTTCATCAAAATCTTTGTTTTCATTAGTGCTACAAATTGTCCAATTTAATTTATCATAAGTTGTACAAACTGCATTTTTATCATGGTTTTCAAAATTGTATTCAATAGTTTTAAACCCGTTATAATCTTGTGCTTTAGACAATTCTTGTTTAATTGTGTCTATAACAGGATTTTGTTTTAATTCATACTTTGGATTTATATGTAAAGTAAATTGATTGTGTGTATCAAATGCAAATATCGCATTTGTAGCTGAGTATTTTAGTTTTAATACACTATCTTTTAATGGTTTTAGAGTTAAGTCTCCGCCAATTACTCCAATAATTTTTTCATTTTGCATAACCGGAGCATAAATTGTCGCTATAACTGTCTTTAATCTATCATCATAATAAATATCGTCACTTAAATTTACAACTTTATCAACTAAAGCTTCTTTAAACCAATTACGTTCCCTAGCATCAAAATCCTTAATTATATGTGCTGCTTCTTCATTACCCTTATAGAATGTTTTGCCATCTTTAACCTTAGCAAAATATAAAGCATTAAGTCCTGATGGAGAATATAATAAATTTAGTCTTCTTAAAATCATATCTTCATCTGTATCAATATTAACTTCTTCAATAGCTTTAGCAAATTTTGTTAAAAAATTCATCTTACCAGAGAAATATGAATCTACATAGAGCATTGTAGCTTCAAGTGTTTTTTGTTTACCTAAATTAGAATAATTTACAGCGTCATTTTTAGAACTGTTATAATTTAGCAACCCTAATAGAATAAAACAAATAACTAATGGAATGCTTACTAATAGTGGTATTTTGTTAGTTAATTTCATAGATTTTCCTTTAAAAGTAATTGCTTAAATGAAAGATTATAGATATTAAGAATTAATTAAAACTTAATCTTTGTGTTTTGTATTTTTAAATAGTAGTAAAAATTCACTCCCTTTATTTAGCTCGGAATTTAACATTATTTTAATTTTATGTATTCTAGCTATCTTTTTTACTATTGAAAGTCCTAAACCTGTGCCTTTTATTTGCTTGTTTCTGCTTATTTCTTGTCTAAAAAATCTCTCATAAATTCTATTTTGAATATCTTTGCTAATGCCTATACCAGTGTCTTTTATGGATAAAACTATGTGTTTTTTGTTTATATTTAAACTAATAATTATTTTGCCATTATCTATATTATATTTAATCGCATTATCAATTATATTATAAAGCATAGTTTTTATTAGTTTTTCATTGGAAAAAAATATAAACTCATCTATATCCATAAGTATTTTTATATTTTTTTCACGGATTTTAAAATCTAATTCTTTAATAATTTGACTTAAAACATTGCTTATATTTACATTTGTCATCTCAAAATTATTAACTTCATCTAAAAATGATAATTTAATAATCTCATCAATCATCTCAAGTAAAGCACTTGATTGATTGTAAATTGTATCTATGAATTGCTTTTCATCTTCTTTTTTGACTAGATTATTTTTAAGCATTTCAGAGCTTAACATTATTGAAGTAAGTGGAGTTTTTAGCTCGTGAGTAACATTTGCACTAAATTCTGCTCTAATCTTTTTAAATTGTTTATTATGTTCTTTTACTTGAGATAAAAAAGTCTTTAATTCATTGTATTGAAATGATTTATCAAGCTCGTTTATGTCAAGTTCGTATAATGGTTTTACTATGCTTTTACTTATAAAATATGCAAGAGTTAAGCTAAGTAATGTTATTAGTAAAAATACTAAAAATATTGTTTTAAAAATTTCTATTTTAAAATCAAGATTTATAAAATAAATATTATCAAAAACGCTAAAAATCGCTGCTTGTAATAGTATCAAAACAAAAAATGAAACAAAAAATATAGCAAAAAATATCCTAGTTCTCATAAGCTATTTTATATCCTACTCCACGAATTGTTATTATGTATTTTGCATAATCTTTTAATTTATTTCTTAAAGTATTTATGTGTATATCTAAAGTCCTACTTGAAATATTTGCTCCCCAAATCTCTTTTAATAAATCTTCTTTTTTAAGGCAAATGTTTTGGTTTTTAATGAGTTTTGTAAGTAATTCAAATTCTTTTAAAGTAAGGCTTATTTCTTCTTCATTAATGCTTACTATTCTAGTTTTTAGATTAATTTTTAAATCTTTAAAAATGATTTCATTATTACAATCAATTCTTCTTAAAATATTTCTAATTCTTGCTAGGAATTCTAAAATAGAAAAAGGCTTGGTAATATAATCACTTGCTCCTAAATCAAGACCTTTTACCTTATCGTTTTCTTGATTTAACGCACTTAGCAAAATCACTTCAATAGCTTTTGTTTTTTCGTTAGATTTTATTTTTTTTAGGATACTAAAACCATCTTCGCAAGGTAGCATAATATCAAGCACTAAAATATGTGGAATTTGATTGTTTAATTCGCTAAAAAGCTCTTTTGCATTAATTAAACTAATGACTTTAAAACCACTGCTTTCTAAAGCATATTTTATTAAGTTATTAATGCTTAAATCATCTTCTAAAACATACACCAAAGGTAAATCTTGCATAAGTTATCCTAATTAAAAAATATTTAAAATATTACAAAAAATAAGTAAGAAAAATAATATGAAAATAATTATTAATTTAAATAAATTCTAAATACTAAATTAATTTTGGTTTGTTTATCAAAAATAAATACAATTTCACTCATTTTTTAAAAAAGGAGAAAATTATGAAAAAAGTATTATTAAGTTTAGCAGCATTATCTTTATTAAGCACTGCAGCAATGGCTAACGATGGAGCTACATTATTTAAAAAATGTGTTGCCTGTCATGGTAAAGCAGCTGAGAAAAAAGCTCCAGGTGCAGAAATTATCATCAATACTTTAGATGAAAAAACAATTTTAGAAGCTTTACAAGGTTATAAAGCAGGAACATTTGGTGGAAAAGCTAAGAAAACTATGGAATTACAAGTTAAAAATCTTAGCGAAGATGATATGAAAGCATTAGCTGCTTATATCGTAACTTTAAAATAATTCTTAAGTTCAGGAGCAATCCTGAACTCTTTTACAAACTAACAACAATTTTCATCATAAACATACAAATAAAAGCATTTAAAATACTTGTTATTATTAGTAGTATCCAGTATTTTTTAGCAACTCCTGCAACAGCTAATAATCTTCCTAAATACTGAAGTTGAGCTCCCATTAAAAATATAGCAGGTAAAACTATGCTAACTCCAATATTATCAATAACCCCATTTGCATATAAATTAACAGCAATTCCAACTCCAGCCGAAGTGCTAAGCCACGCTGATAAAAGTATAGTAATTGCTTCTCCTGGTAAGCCAAAAATATTCATAATAACGCCACAATAATCTCCTAAGAATTTCATAACTCCTAAGATTTTTAACATTTCAGCTATTACATAAGCCATTAAAACATTAGGAATTAGATTATATAAAGCGATATTAAAACCTTTTTTAGCACCTACTATAAAAATATCTAATGGGTTTTTGCTCTCATTATTCATTCAAAATCCTTTTTATAAAATGTATTTAAAACTATTCTTACGAAAATAGCTCCTACGAATTTCATAATTAGCATTAATACAAGTGGAATTATTGGTAAGCATACTAAATGTCCTAATAATGCTGAACCTATTGCAAAAAAGTTATTAATCATACCAGCCCCACTATATTGCCAAGCGCAAATTACTACTAAATCTTTATCGTTTATATAATTTTTATCCCTTGCTTCTTTACTCATAGCAGCACCTGCATCTGTGCTTTGTAAATCAGTAATTAATATAAGCCCACATAATCCAGGAACTCCTAAAATAGGTTTTAAAATAGGATTTAATAATTTTTGAGCAGCCTTAATAGCTCCATAATGCTCCATTACTTCAATTACTCCAAGTGCAAGCATTACAGCAGGAATTAAGCTAAATGCAAATAAAAATCCAGCCCTAGCACCACTTCCACCATCTCCTATGAAAGTCGTAGCTTTTATATTAGCTTCATCTAGGATTTTTGGGATTTTACCAAAACCACCTGTTAAAGTAGAAAAATCAAAAGCCTTTAGCATATCATGTCCTGCTAAAAGTCCTGAAAAAAATAAGATTAAAAATATTAAAGCAAGATAAGCACTAGGTTTTACTTTTCCTACTTCAAATTCTGTAGCTTTTTGCATACTACTCCTTTTAAATAAAATAAAGTTTTTATTCTACAATATTTTTTAAGAAAACAATAAGAAATAGTTATTAGTATTTATATTTTTTAAAGGAGTTAATATGGAAGTTATCAAACATTATGAGTATTTACACGAAATTCCAGAGCTTGGATTTAAAGAATTTAAAACGAGTGAGTATTTAAAAACTACTCTTAAAAATGCAGGTTTTAGTATAACTAATATAGGAGATACTGGTTTTTATACGGAGTTAGGAAGTGGTAGCAAGGTAATTGGACTTAGGGCTGATATTGATGCTTTAGGTCATATAATTGATGATAAAGCTTGTGCAAGGCATACTTGCGGGCATGATGCACATATGTCTATGCTACTTAGTGCAGCTTTAAGGGCAAAAGAGCAAAATATCATTAAAAATAACAAAATAAGATTTATATTCCAACCTGCTGAAGAATTAGGCTGTGGGGCTTTAAAGATGATAGAATTAGGAGCTTGTGAAGGTTTAAGCTCTATTTTTGGAATGCATATTCGCCCAATTCAAGAATGCCCAAGTCCTAAAGCAATAGCTTCAATGTATTATGCAGCAAGTTCAGCTATAAAAATTACTATTAAAGGCAAAGCAGCTCACGGAGCAAGACCACATTTAGGAATTAACGCAATTGATGTAGGTGTTAGCATTATTGATGCTGCGAGAAAAATTTATATAGACCCAAATAAACCAAGTAGTATAAAAGCAACTAGATTTATATGTGATAGTGGGGTTACTAATTCAATTCCTAGTGAAGCTATTTTGGTATTTGATTTAAGAGCTCAATATAATGATAGTATGCAAGAGATGAAAGAAAAACTTGAAAAAATCATAACAAATATAGCAAATGCTTATGATGCTAAGGTGAGTTTTGAATACTTAATCAATATTCCCGCAGCTGTAATTAACAAAGATTTAGCTAAGATTTGCGAAAAAGTTATAAGCAATACTTTAGGAGAAGAGAATTTAATCAAAGAGCAATTTACACCTGGTGGGGAAGACTTTTTCTTCTATCCTATTAAATTAGGCATTCCATCAGCATTTATGGGCTTAGGAGTTGATTGTGCTCCTGGACTTCATCATCCTGAAATGAGTTTAAATAAAAATGCCTTAGAAAATGGTGTTAAATTGTGGCTTAATTTAATGCTTGAGCTTGAGAATTTAAAATAGGAATTAGATGAATTATAAATTAGGCGTTATTTTATTAATTGATTTATGCGTTTTATTGTGGCAAAACAGCTTTTTAAGTATTAGCCCTTATGAATTAAACGAGCTTAGCTCAAATAGTTTTAATGGGCTTTTTGCTAATTTTGCCTTAAGTGTTTTTGGCAATGAAAATATAAGATTTGCTTATATAATCTTGCATATTTTAAGCAATATTTTGCTATATAAAATATCAATTAAATACCTTAAAAATAACGCCTATATATCTAATATTATCTTTAATCTTACTCCAGGAAGCCTTGCTTCAGCATTACTAATTAATCCTGCAGGAATTATTATATTTACTTCATTACTTCTTGTATATCTTGCTATAAAAAGGCAATTTTATATATTTTATGGAGTATTGATTGTTTGTATTTATATTGATAAAGCTATGATTTCATTATATATTGCTTGTATTTTTTATGCTTATTTTAATAGATTATCAAAGTTATTAATTTTATCAATTTTACTAATGTTTGCTACTTTTATAATGTATGGATATGATTTTTCAGGCAGACCTAGGGGGTATTTTTTAGACTCACTTGCTATTATGTCGGCTGTGTTTTCTCCACCTTTATTTTTGTATTTTTTCTATACGATTTATTATATTAGTTTTAAGGGTAAAAAGGACTTGCTATATTGTATAAGTGCGAGTGCTTTTATAATATGCTTATTATTATCATTTAGACAAAAGCCAGAAATTGCCGAGTTTTTACCATTTTTACTACCTGCTATACCTTTAATAATTGCTAATTTTTTAACTTCTTTTAAAGTGCATTTACCACAATTTAGAGCAAAACATAATGTGATATTATTTTTTGTATTAATTTCTTTAGTGATTAGCTTTTTATTTGTGATATTTAATCCATTTTTATATAGATTTGTTGATGAAAACGAGCATTTTGCTAAAAATTATCATTTAAATAAAGAATTAGCAAAAGAGCTAAAATCACAAGGCATTAATGAAATTAGTGTTCGTAATGATAATTTTAAAGTATTAGAATTTTATGGGATTTTGCCTTGCTATCAAAATTGCAAAATAATCACTCCTTGTGAAAAAGGAAATATCAATATAAACTTTTTTGCTAAAGAATTTTCATTTTGTTTAAAGAATGAAATTTAATATAAATATATAAGTAATTATTGTAATAATTTTCAAAAATTTTTAAGTATCATTAAATAAAATTAAATGAAAATTAATTATTTAAAAAGGAGATTTAATGCAAGTTAATTTATCTAATATTTATAATAATACTTATCATAAAATGGGCGAGAGTTTTGGTGGAGTAAAGAGCGAAAGCGAATTAAAACAAATTGATGAAAATATCAAAAATAATAAAATTGATGATATAAAAACAGGCAATAATAGTGGCAATAAAATCTATTTTGAAAGTAAAAATGGCATAAGTTCTGCAAGTATTAGTGATGAGAGTTTAGATAAATTAAAAAGCCATTTTGATAGCAAAGACTTTTATAAGCGTGAAGATGGCAGTATTATTTTAAATGGTAATGCAGAAAAATATATAAGTGGTTGGTTTAGTGATATTGCTTATGCTAGGGGATATGTAGCTGCTAATAAAAACAATAATGATTTTTTAAATAAAGATGAATTATTAGAGCTTAATGTAGTAGCTAAGTTTAGTTTAGATGGAACAGATCCGCAAAATTATCAAAGCTATCAAAAAATTGAGCGTTTTTTAGCTGATAATACTACGATTTTAGATTCTGTGCCTAAAAATATTGATGAAGCATTAAATCAAACAATATTATCAAATAGTGATTTTGATGATACGATAACTTTAGGTGAGAGCGAAGAATTTGCAGCTAATAAAAATCCACAAAACCTAAACACACAAAATACAAGCACTCAAAATGTAAATCTAGCATCAAATGAAATAAAAAGCACTAATGTTGATGATGAAGAAGCAAAGAAAAAGCAAGAAATCGCAAACGCACTATCAAGCCTAACAAGGATTAAAAACACAATTAATACAAACGGAGTAAAAGCACTTAGCAAGGCTGATTTAGATAAACTTGAAATCTTAAACATTGACCCAAATTCATTGCAAAATCCTCAACTTTTAGAGAAATTTAACAAAGCTAGTGATAAAGCTAACGAGCATTACGCTAATTTTTTAAATGTTGATAAGACTTATATAGATGAGAAAATGGCAAAAAGTGATGAGTTTTTAGGTGATTTTACTCACGATAGTGCTGATATAGTAAAAGATTTGCTAAAGAATAAAACGCTAGATAAATTAGCATAAATTAATATGATTTAATTCAAATTCAATTTTAGAATTTGAATTAAGTATTTTTTAAATAATATTTATATGAAGACTTTTTAAAATCTCTAAAGCCTTTTGGTGCAAGTCTTCATCATAACTAGCGGTTGCGTTTTTATCTATAAAAATATTTGCATTAGGAAGTGCAGATTTTGCAATTACTGCATTTGATAAGACACAAATATTACTTACAAGTCCAACTATTTCAATATTTTTATAGTTTTTATTGCTTAGATAATTTCCAAGTTCAATTGAGCCAAAAGTATTTTTATAAAAGCATAAATGATTTTTAGAAAACTCATTTAATTTTCCATAAATTTCTATCCCATTTGTGCCTTTAATACAATGTTTAATAGGTAGATTTTGCCCTTCTATAGTGTCTAAATAATCATCATTATGTGTATCAATAGTAAAGATTATCTCATCATTATTTTTAAGATATTTTTCATATTTTTCTAAGATGATATTTTCTAAATTCTGTGCCTTTAAAAACCCTAAAGAGCCTGTTACAAAATCATTTTGAAAATCTACTATTATTAAAAGATTTTTCATGAATTTCTTAAGTTTTCATATTCGCTTGGAATTAGATTAAGCCTTACATCACAAGGACTAAAGCCAACTCGCTCACCTAATTTAAACAATACTTCAAGTGATTTTATTTGCTCATCTTTTAAGCTAATACTATCATCGTTTGCATAAAGACTTAGATATTTATTAAGCTCATCTTCATTTACTCTCACTTCGTTTTTGCCAAGCAATATACGACTTAATAAAGCTTTATTTTGAGTAGCGACTTTTACTGCACGAGTTAGCTCATTTTCAATTTTAATCGCATCGCTTAGCATTAAAGATCGGCGTATTGCCATTCCACCAAGTGGTAAGGTAAGCACTTCGCCACATTCAGCCTTGCAAAACTCCGCCCAAATATCCCAAATCTCACGCTCAACTCTTAATTTATCACTAAAATTAAGAATACTCTCATGTATTAACACCCCAGCATCTACACTACCATCTAAAACAGCTTTTTCTATATCTAAAAAGTTCATATAAGTAATTCTTGCATTAGGATATGCTAGTTTAAAAATTAAAGCATTTGTGGTATTTTCCCCACTTAAAGCCACTTTAAAATTAGGTTTTAAAACCTTATCTTTTAGAGTGATTAGTTTTGGACCATAGCCATTGCCAAAACTAGTAGCACATCTTAGCAAGGCATATTCGCTTTGAATTTTAGGATACACAGCAAAAGAAATTGCACAAACATCATAAATATTATTTAAACTTGCTTTATTTAGCGTTTCTATATCATCAGCAACGCTAGTATAATTAAACTCCGAACTTATCCAACCATAGCGAATTGCCGCATACATAAAAATATCATCAGCATCAGGGCTATGAGCTAGGCTAATTTGCTTCATTTAAGCAACCTTTAAAAATGAATTTATGATCTTTAGGTAAAGCTTCATAGATATTAAATGCAAGTTCTCTAATCTCTTTAAGTGCGGCTTTACTAGTTCTAAGAGTTAAGAAATTTTGTAAAGCTCTTGCATTTATACTCCAAGTAAGCTCGGTTTTATAGCATTCTGGCAAGGCATATTTAGCAATATCTTGTGTCATTCCTTCGGTATTTAAAATAATTCTTAGTTTTTCTAAAGCACAAATACTAGCATTATCAACCAAGCGATTTCCAGTTAGCACAATATATTTTTGTGCATTAGCAAAATCAAATTCCTTAAACTCACTTTCATTTCTTAGTTCTTTTAGAGTATATCTAGTGCTTTTTACTGATAAACTTGCGTGGCGGTGTCTTGCTAATTCTTGCAAACAAGCTCTTGAAATGCCTTGAATATAAAAATTATAATTTAAATGTTCAAGCGTGCTAGAGTGCTTATAAATATTTCCGATACGATTTATTAGTTCGCAGTCTTTTTCTCCTCCGTTATCGCCTTTATCAAAGCTTTGCCAACAAGTTCTCATAGCGTGAGAACAGATATTTAGTGGGGTGTAATTAAGTAGTGTAATTCTCATTATTTGCCTTTAATTTGATTTTTTTCATTATAGTTTTTTTATATAAATCTTAAGGAAACTTCAATGAATATGCTAAAAATCTCAATTTTAAGTATTTCCTTAGCAACCGTTACAGGTGGAGCTGCCGTTGCACCTGCTTTAGGACTTATTGCTAAGCATTTTTCAAATGATAGTGAATTACTTATTAAATTAATTATTACTTTACCTTCACTTTTTATTATCTTTTCAAGCTTAATTTTTGCAAAATTAGCAAATTATTTAAGCGTTAAGCAACTTGCTTTTATAGGCTTTACTTTATTTATAATAGGTGGAGTTGCTCCATTTTTCTTAGATGACATAATTCAGGTTTTGGTGTTTAGAGCGATTTTAGGCTTAGGCACTGGCTTTTTAATGCCATTAAGTGTTTCTTTACTTGGCTTTTTATTTAAAAAAGAAGAGCAAGGAAAACTAATGGGACTTAGTGCAATGTGTAATCAACTAGGAGCAGTTATTACCGTTAGTTTTTCTGGCTTTTTAGCGTCAATTTCTTGGCAATATAGCTTTTTAATATATCTTTTTGCTTTGGTTTTATTTGTTTTAAATATGATTTTTTTACCTAATATAAAAATAGCGGAGAAGAAAAAGAAATTAGATTTAAGAAATATAAAAAATCTTAGTGGAATTTATATTAATTTATTTTTAGTCCAAGTTTTGTTTTTTAATTTTACGAATAATTTTTCAATAATTTATCAAAAAGAGCAAATCATTAGTGCAAGTTTTATTGGTGTAATTATGGGATTTAATGGCTTGTTTGGTGCAATTGCTTCTATGAATTTACATAAAGTTGTCAAAAAAATTAGAACAAAAATCAAAATCTTAGGAGCATTTATTTATATTTTAGCCTTTTTACTTTTTGCTATAAGATTTAGCGAACATATAGAAATCGCAGGAATTAATTTAATGTTAATTATAGGAATAATTGCAGCTATTTTAAATGGTCTTGCAGTTGGCTTTAGCTTACCATTTTTGTTTTCACAAATTAGCACTAGAAGTAAAAAACAAAACCTAGCTACAAATATGGCATTAGCTAGTATTGCGACATTTAGCGGACAATTTTCTAGTCCATTAATAGATGAATTATTAGAACATATTTTCAATCTTCATCATCCAAGAGACGCATTTTTAATAGCTATGTTTATTGCAATATTCTTATTTATTTATAATCTTAGGTTAAAAATCAAATTAAGAAATTAAAAAAAGGAAAGGTATGGCAAAAGCAAAAGAAACAGCAGTAATTGAAGATAAGGCAAAAGCCCTTGAAGCTGCATTAAAAGGCATTAATAAAGCTTGTGGAGAAGGTGCTATTGTTAGATTTGGAGATAAGCCTATTGTAAAGGCTGAGCCAATTTCTACAGGCTCACTTGGGCTAGATATTGCACTTGGAATTGGTGGAGTTCCTAAAGGAAGAATAGTAGAGATCTATGGGCCAGAAAGTAGTGGTAAGACAACGCTAACACTTCAAATCGTAGCTCAAGCTCAAAAGATGGGTTATACTTGTGCTTTTATTGACGCTGAACACGCACTTGACCCTGTGTATGCTAAGAATTTAGGCGTAAATATTGATGATGTTTTAGTATCTCAACCAAGTTGCGGAGAAGAAGCATTAGAGATTGTAGAACGCTTAGCAAGTAGTGGAGCGGTAGAGCTTATAGTAGTAGATAGTGTTGCTGCACTTACTCCTAAGGCTGAAATTGATGGAGAGATGGGAGATACTCATGTAGGTCTTCAAGCAAGACTTATGAGCCAAGCTTTAAGAAAGCTTACTTCAGTAGTTAGCAAGATGAACTCAATGGTAATTTTCATAAATCAAATTCGTATGAAAATAGGTCAAACAGGTTATGGAAGTCCAGAGACAACAACGGGTGGAAATGCGCTTAAGTTCTATGCAAGTGTAAGAATTGATATTAGAAAAACCGCTACATTAAAACAAGGCGAAGAGCCTATTGGAAATAGAACAAAAGCAAAAATAGTTAAAAATAAAGTTGCACCTCCATTTAAAACAGCAGAATTTGATATTATGTATGGAGAAGGCATTAGCTACGAAGGCGAATTAATTGATTATGGTATTAAGCTTGATATTGTAGATAAAAGTGGTGCTTGGCTTAGCTATGGTGGTAATAAACTAGGTCAAGGTAGAGAAAATGCTAAAATTTTCTTAAAAGAAAACAAAGAAATAGCAAATGAAATTGCAGAAAAAATTAAAGCTAGTATAGGCGATGATATTACATTAGAAGGAGAAGTTGGTGAAAATAGCGAAGATTGATGCACTTGAAGTGCTAGATAGTAGGGGTAATCCTAGCGTTAAGGTTAAGGTTGTTTTAGAAAATGGTATAAGTGGTGAAGCAATAGTTCCAAGTGGTGCTAGCACAGGGATTAATGAAGCTTTAGAATTAAGAGATGGTGGGAGCTATTTCTTCGGTAAAAGCGTAAGTAAAGCAGTAAATAATGCTAAGCATGTTGCAGCTGGACTAATAGGCAAATGCGTATTTAATCAAAGAGAAATTGATGAGCATTTATTAGCAGTTGATGGCACGAGTAATTATTCTAGCTTAGGTGCTAATGCAGTTTTAGGAATTTCAATGGCAGTTGCAAAAGCAGGAGCAAATGCTAGTAATTTACCATTATATAGATATTTATGTGGAGAGTTTAACGCACTTCCTACACCTATGCTAAATGTATTAAATGGTGGAGCTCATGCTGATAATAATATAGATATTCAAGAGTTTATGTTGCTTCCAACGGGTTTTGATACTTTTAAAGAAAAATTATTCTCAAGTGCAATTACTTATCATACTTTAAAAGATATTTTAAAGAAAAAAGGTTTAAGCACAGCATTAGGAGATGAAGGTGGATTTGCACCTAATTTAAGAAGCAATGAAGAAGCTATTGAATTATTGCTAGAAGCTATTAATAAAGCAGGTTTTAGTGGCAAAATCAATCTAGCATTAGATGTTGCAGCAAGTGAGTTTTATAGTGATGGAAAATATGATTATGAGGGCAAAAAGCTAAGCAGCGATGAGATGATTAATGAGTATGAAAAATTATTAAAATATCCTATTTTAAGCATAGAAGATGCACTTGCAGAGCAAGATTATGAAGGCTGGGTTAATTTAACTAAAAAAATCGGCTCAAGAACACAATTAGTAGGAGATGATTTATTTGTAACTAATGTTAAATTATTACAAAAAGGCATTGATGAAGGTATGGCAAATGCGATTTTAATCAAGCCTAATCAAATCGGCTCAATCTCTCAAACAATAGACGCTATTAAACTAGCTCACGCAAATGGCTATAATACTATAATGAGCCATAGAAGTGGGGAGAGCGAAGATAATTTCATAGCTGATTTTTCATTAGTTTGCAAGTATATTAAAACAGGTGCTCCTGCAAGGGGAGAAAGAACAGCTAAATATAATAGATTGCTTGAAATTGAAGCAGGATTTTAATGCAAGAATTATTAGACAATCATAATTATAAAAAGTCTAATTTAAAGATTTTTACAAAGGGCATTTTAGAAATTGCCCTTTATGTATTTATTTTATTTTTTGGGCTTTTTGCGATATTGTTTTCTAAATCATCAATAGAGACAACTATGATGCTAGATGCAAGGATAGAAAAGCTAAAAAATCAAATATACGAGCTTAATAAAACCAACGCACAATTACAAAAAGATTATTTTGAATTACTAAGCATTCAAGGCGATTATGATAATTGATTTTTCAAAATACTCAAGCGTAAAAATCGGCGCAAATTGTGAAGTAAAAGTAATTGATGAGATGATTAAACACGATTATTTAGTCATTGGAAATGCTAGTAATTTGCTAATCAATCAGCCTAAAAATCTTGCAATTTTAGGCAAAAAATACGAATATATTAAAGAATATAATGATTATTTAGAAATAGGGGCTAGAACTAGCTCGTATAAATTATTTAATTATTGTAAGAAAAACAATCTAACAGGTTTAGAATTCTTATCGCACCTACCAGGACAAATGGGCGGTATTACTAAAATGAATGCAGGAATGAAAGAATTTGAAATAAAAAATTATATTTTAGAAGTAAATGTTGATAATGAATGGATTAAGCCAAATTTTACTTATAGAAATAGTGATATAAAAGGCACAATTTATGCTATTAGACTTAGATTAAACAAAGGTTTTAGCCTTGAATTAGTAGAACAATTTAGCAAAATGCGAGAAAATCAGCCAAAAGGTGCTAGTTTTGGTAGTATTTTTAAAAACCCACAAGGCTTTAGTGCAGGAGCATTGATTGATAAAGCAGGGCTTAAAGGCAAGGTAAAAGGCGGTGCAAAGATTAGCGAAATGCACGCAAATTTCTTAATAAATTTTAATAAAGCTAGTTTTGAAGACGCATTGTATTTGATAAATCTAGCACAAGATGAGGTTTTAAAGCAATTTAAAATACTTTTAGAACCTGAAGTTCTTATTTTAAATTAAATTCCAATATAAAAATATTTCAAAAAATTTTTAATTTATTTACTTTTGTTAATGGGGGGGGGTATTATAATCATTATCAATTTAAAAATTTAATAAATTATTTATATTCTAAGGAATTTGTTTTGAATATTTTCAAAATTATCATATTTGTATTGATTTTAGTAGGTTTATTGACATTTACGGCTTATTCTATTTTGCTTAGTTTTGAAATTATTTAAAGCTTTTATCTTATTGATTTAGACAATTAACCCTAAAATATCATTAAAATTAATATTTTTATTCAAAATATACAAATAATTTTTAATTTCCTTGCATTTTGCTATCTTTTAGGTTATTATTTTGGCTTATTTTTTTAAAAAAGGAGATTATTATGAGGAGTTTACTTTGGCTCAGCTAGGAGCACTTTTTCTAAAGTAGGTTTTGTTTTAGCCCTTGCGGGTGGTGCTGTTGGACTTGGAAATGCGTGGAAATTTCCTACAATGGTTGGGACTAATGGTGGTTCTGCCTTTGTTTTACTTTATTTATTCTTATGTTTAACCTTAGGTTTATCTTTATTTTTAGCAGAAATTGCATTAGGAAAAATTACTAAAAGTGATTTAGCTACAAGTTATTTTACCCTTGCTAGATTTAAGCCAAAATTATGCAAAATGGGTGGAGTTTTTATGCTTACTGGCATACTTGTATTATCGTTTTATTTAGTGGTTTTATCTTTAGTATTTCACTATATATTTTTAAGTTTTTCTTTACCTAATACCTTAGATGAAGCAGGAACGCTTTTTAATAATGCAATAGGCGAGAATTTATTTATTAGCATAATTTGCTTTAGTGTTTGCTTTTTTATGACTATTTATATAGTTAGTCGCGGGATAATTAATGGGATTGAGAAATTAAATGTGATTTTAATGCCTGCATTATTTGTAATACTTTTATTAATGCTAGGTTTTAGCTTTACTCAAGATGGATTTTTAGATGCGTGTGAGTTTTTATTTAAACCTGACTTTTCTAAATTAGGGCTTAATTCTTTGCTTGATGCTTTAGGACTTAGTCTTTTTACTTTATGTCTTGGGATAGGTTGTATTAGCACTTATGCTGCTAGTTTAGATGAAAAAACTAATATTTTAAAATCAAGTTTATTTGTAGTGTTTATAAATCTTTTAATAGGTCTTATGATGGGACTTATTGTTTTTACTTTTGTATTTAAATTCGGAGCAAATCCTAATGAGAGTGGAGCAGGACTTGTATTTGTTAGCCTTGCTACTTTATTTTCAAAATTTGGTTTTTTAGGCGAAATTTTATCATTTAGCTTTTTTATAGCTTTATTTTTTGCAGGAATTACGAGTGCTGTTTCTATGATTGAGCCATTTACTTTTTATCTTGAAAATAAAATGAGTAGAAAAAAAGCTTTGATTATTATTGGAATTTTTGTTTATATAATAGGTATTTTAGCTCTTCTTGGAATGGCTAATAAGCTTAGCTTTAATACTTTTGATGCTTTAGATTTTTTCACAAGTAATATAATGCTTCCTTTAGGAGTGTTGTTTTCTAGTATTTATGCTGGATTTTTAATGAAAAGATATTCATTCTTTAAAATCTTTTTACCTATATTTGGCAAAAATTTAACTAAGTTTTATTTTATTTTTTTAAGATTTGTAACACCAATTATAATAATTTTGATATTAATTAATAATTTTTACCCCTTAGGAAGTTTTTTAAAGTAGAATTAGGCAATTTTTATTTACAGGAGTTAAAAATGTTAGAAGATTTAGGCATAAAGCCGGAGAAGATTTTTTACAATTTAAGTTATGATGAGTTAAGAGCTCACGAGTTAGAGTGCCGTGAAGGTGAAGTTTGTCAAAATGACACATTTGCAGTTGATACAGGTATTTTTACGGGTAGAAGCCCTAAGGATAAGTATTTTGTAAATTCTCATCCATCAAGTGAAAATATAGCGTGGGGCAATGTAAATAGGGCTTGCACTAAAGATATTTTTGATGATAATTTAAGAAGAGCAAAAGAATATTTAAATGGCAAAAAGCTTTATGTTATGGATGTATTTTGTGGAGCTAGCCTTGATAGTAGAAAAAAAATAAGATTTATAACAGAAATTGCGTGGCAAGCGCATTTTGTTAAAAATATGTTTATTCGCCCAAGTGATGAAGAACTTAAAGACTTCAAACCTGATTTTGTAATCATAAATGCGTGCAAATTAAAAAATGAAATGTATAAATATCAAGATTTAAATAGCGATGTATTCGTAGGATTTGATATAGAAAATAACATAGGATTAATTCTTGGCACTTGGTATGGTGGCGAGATGAAAAAAGGTGTGTTTTCTATGATGAATTACTGGCTGCCTTTACAAGGTAAGATGAGTATGCATTGTAGTGCGAATGTTGGTAAAGATGGAGATGTTTGCTTATTCTTTGGTCTTAGTGGCACAGGTAAAACTACTCTTAGCACAGACGCAAATCGTGCTTTAATAGGTGATGATGAGCATGGTTGGGATGATAATGGTGTGTTTAACTACGAAGGTGGTTGTTATGCAAAATGTATTAATCTTGACCCAAATAGTGAGCCTGAAATTTACGCAGCGATTAAGAGAAATGCTTTACTTGAAAATGTAGTTATAACTTGCACTAAAGAAGTTGATTTTTGTGATGCTAGTAAGACAGAAAACACTCGTGTAAGCTATCCAATAGAGCATATTGAAAATCACGAACCAAGCTTAAAAGCAGGTCATCCATCTAATATAATTTTCTTATGTGCTGATGCTTTTGGTGTTTTACCTCCTGTATCAAAACTAAACAACACTCAAGCAATGTATTATTTTTTAAGTGGATATACTGCAAAAGTTGCAGGAACTGAGCGTGGTATAAAAGAGCCTGTTGCTACATTTTCTGCTTGTTTTGGCGAACCATTTATGCCGCTTAGTCCTAGTGTTTATGCGAAATTATTGGGCGAAAAGATTAAAAAACACAATGTAAATGTATATTTAGTAAATACCGGTTGGAGCGGTGGAAGTTATGGCGTTGGTAAAAGAATGAGTATAAAAGCAACTAGGTCTTGCATTAACGCTATTTTAGACGGCTCTATTCAAAATTGTGAATATTACAATTATGATGTATTTAATTTAGCAGTGCCAAAGAGTTTAGATGGGGTTGATGAAAGATTATTAAATCCTATTAAAACTTGGGAAAATGAAGCTGATTTCATAGCTACAAGAGATAAATTAGCAAAAATGTTTATAGAGAATTTCAAAAGATACGGCGATAAGGCTAATGAGTTTTTAGACGCTAGTCCTAAGCTATGAGCCTAGATAGTTTTTTACAATTTAAAATAAACAAAGATGGTTTAAAACCAAGAAAACTAGATACCTTACCACGATTTGCCCTAATTTATGGGGCAATTTCTAGTGGTAAAAAATCTTTAGCATTTTATAATTTAGATGAATTTACTTATATTAATATGAGTGATTTAAGATTTATAAATGCTGATTTTAAAAGCTTCATAGAAAAAAATAAAATCAAAAATTTAATAATAAATGAGCCTTTTTTAGAATTTGAATTAGGAAATTTAGAGCGTTGTTATATATTAAGCTCTAATAAAAATTATTCTTATAAAGACTTTATTAAAATAAGGCTTAATTTTTTAGATTATGAAGAATTTATTTCATTTTCAAAGAAAAATTATAGCCCTAGTGAGCATTTATCAAATTATTTATTATTAGGGCAAAATCCTGCCAATGTGGATTTAGACCCACTTAACGCTGCTTTAAATACTCAAGCTATTTTAAAACAACATTTAAGCGAAAACGAAATAATCACTCTTAAAGAATTAGCTTTAAAAATAGGCGTTCAAACAAGTATTTTAAGTCTTTTTAGTGAGTTTTTAAAACATAAAAAAATAGCAAAAAATGATTTTTTTAAATGCGTTTATTCTTTAGAAGATAGATTTTTATTGCATTGGGTAAAGCATATTAAAAAAAATCTAAAAAAGCCTTATTTTTATGATTTTTCAATGAAAAACTCACTTAGTTTTAAAAAGGATTTTTCTAAAACTTATGAGAATTTAATAGCTAATGAACTTTTGATGGTTTATGATGAGATTTTTTATGATGATGATATAAATTTTATTATTAGTTCGGCTAGTTTAGGAATACTATGCGAAGCTTTTACTAATAAAGATTTTATAAAACTAAAAAGCAAAAAATTAAGCAAAAAAGCCAAAGAATTAGGGCTTAAAAATATCTTAGTTTTATCATTAAACGAGCAATTTAATTTCGTTAATGATGAAATTAGATTTATAGGACTTACTTTAAATACTTGGCTAATTTCAAAGGAATTAAATGATTGGGATTGATGAAGCTGGGCGTGGAGCGTTTGCGGGTCCATTAGTGCTTGCAGCTTGTAAGCTAAAAATAAATATAAACGAATTAAATGATAGTAAAAAACTAAGTGCAAAAAGGCGTGAGAATTTGTATGAGATAATTAAGCAAAACTCTGATTATTTAGTAGTTTTTGTTGATAATGAATATATAGATTTAAATGGAATTAGAGCGGCTTATCAAAAAGCTTTAGGAGAAATTATAGAACATTTTGAAAAAGATGAATTATTATTTGATGGTAATACTGATTATGGAATGGGTATAAAAACTCTAATAAATGCTGATGAGATAGAGCCTTGCGTTATGGCTGCTAGTATTTTAGCTAAGGTTAGTAGGGATAATTTTATGGCTAATTTAGATGATAATTTATATGATTTTAAATCTCATAAAGGCTATGGAACCAAAACTCACATAGAAGCTATTAAAATTCACGGCTTAAGTTTATTACATAGAAGGAGCTTTTGTGCTAAATATAGTAGATGATTATTTAGCTACTGCTAAGGGTAAAGAGCTTTTAAAGGCTTTAGATTACGAATATGAAAATAATATAATTTATCCACAAAAAAAGGATTTATTTAAAGCCTTTAAATTATGTGAAATTCCAAAAGTAGTGATTATAGGACAAGACCCATATCACGATGGAAGTGCTGATGGTTTAGCGTTTTCATCTAGTATTAAAATTCCACCTAGTTTAAGAAATATTTTTAAAGAAATCTTAAATGATTATCCAAATGAAGCTGTATTTTTACAAAGTGATTTGAGCTATTTAGCAAGACAAGGCGTGGCATTATTAAATGCAAGTTTAAGCGTGCAAAAGAGCAAACCTAATTCTCACAAGCATTTATGGGAAGATTTTTTTCTTTATGGTATACAAAGGATTAGTAATGATTATGATAATTTAGTCTTTATGTTGTGGGGGAGTTTTGCAAATAATTATGCAAAATATATTGATACTAAAAGGCATTTAATATTAAGCTCGGCTCATCCAAGCCCACTTGCAAGGGGTAAATTTTTTAACAATCAACATTTTTTAAAGTGTAATGAATACTTAAAATCAAAAAATAAAAGCCTAATTAATTGGCTAGAATAGTTTTTAATAATGCTTAATTTATTAATCTTTTGTATAATGTAAGTTTTTTCAAAAAGGAGCAAAAATGGCAGATTTAGATAAAGAATTAGAGGTTTTGTTTAAGGACAATACAGATGATTATTTAACTTATGAGATGATAGTTAAGTTATTTAAAAAAGCTCCAACAGCAGCAAATATAAAGACTATTAAGAATTTAGTAAAAGAATATAATGTAAATCTTCTAAGCTCGGCAGAAATTGCTAAAATGAGAAATCTAAAAGAAGCAAAAGAAAGAGCAAAACAAAGAGAATTATTAAGAGAAAATGAATTAGAAGGCGATTTAAGCAAAGATTATGATTTAAGTGAAATTAGTAGAAGTGAAAGCCCTGTTAGAATGTATTTAAGAGAGATGGGGCAGATTGATTTGCTTAGCAAAGAAGAAGAAGTTGAAATAAGCAAAAGAATTGAACTTGGCGAAGATATTATAATTGACGCTTTTTGTAGCGTTCCTTATCTAATTGATTTTATATTAGACTATAAAGATGCTTTAATTAATCGCGAGCGTCGTGTGAAAGAATTGTTTAAGAATTTTGATAATGATGAAGATGAAAATGAAGAAGATTTAGAAGAAGATGAATTAGATGATAGCGATGAAGAAAGAAAGCCTGTAAAATCTTTAAAAGAAGATAAAAGAGCAATTAAAGTAATTGAAAGCTTTAAAGCTTTAGAAAAGGCAAAAAAAGAATGGTTAAAAAGCTCACATAAAGAGCAACTTAGCAAAGATGAATTGCAAAATCATATAAATATTGCTTTCAAAAAGAATATTTTAAAAGAAAAATTATTAGCTTTAGGGCCAACTTCTAAACTAATTAATGAAATCGTAAAATCTATGGAAACGGTTTTAAAAAGTGATGTAGATTTTGATAAAGAATTAAAACGCTTAGAATATCGTTTGCCTATGTTTAGTGATGAATTAAAAGAAAGACATAAAAAAATCTTAGATAATATTACCAATTTAAGTAAAGAAGAAATCACAGAATTAGCTTTAGAAAATACTATGGTTAGCACTTATATGGAGATTAAAAAACTATTCCAGACAAAAGAAGCTAGTGAAAATTGCTTTGATATGGATAAAGAAAGATTAAAAGAGATTTTAGAGCAAATCAAGCGTGGTAAAAATATTAGCGATACTGCAAAAGGTAAGATGGCTAGGTCAAACTTAAGATTAGTTGTAAGTATTGCTAAACGCTATACTAATCGTGGTTTAGCATTTCTTGACCTTATTCAAGAAGGAAATATCGGTCTTATGAAAGCGGTTGATAAGTTTGAATATAAGCGTGGATATAAATTCTCAACTTATGCTACTTGGTGGATTAGACAAGCAATTAGCCGTGCGGTAGCTGATCAAGCAAGGACAATTAGAATTCCAATCCATATGATTGATACGATTAATAAAATTAATAAATTTAGTAAAAAGCGTGTTCAAGAATGTGGAAAAGAGCCTACAATTGATGAAATTGCTAAAGAAATAGGTATGAGTGAAGATAAGGTTAAACAAGTTATGAAAATAGCAAAAGAACCTGTAAGTCTTGATGCACCTGTTGGAAGTGATGATGATGGAAGATTTGGTGATAGTGTAGAAGATAGAAGCAGTATTAGTCCGCTTGAGCATATTTTAAAAGAAGATTTAAAAGAGCAAATAAATGGAGTTTTAGAGCAACTTAATGAAAGGGAAAAAACCGTTATTAAACTTCGTTTTGGACTAACTGATGATGAGAGTGATAGAACTCTTGAAGAGATAGGAAGTGAGTTAAAAATCACTCGTGAGCGTGTAAGACAAATAGAAAGCACAGCTATTAAAAAACTTAAATTCCCTAAATACGGAAAACAATTAAAAGGAGCAAGTTCATGAAAAAATATGAAATATTTAATGTAAATTGCTCTCATTGTGTTAAAAAAATTAAAGATAATTTAGAAGATGAGTTTAATAATATTACTTTTAGTGATGATTTAAAAACAATTATCATTGATTGCGATGATAAAGATTATCTTAGCAAATGCTTAGAAGAACTTGGCTTTAAATTAGGCAAAGAGATTTGAATTTCAAAAGGCTTTTTAAAAATTATTATTAAAAAGCCTTTTTATAGCGTTAGAATTTACAAAGCAAAAAAACAATCAATTTTATTTTAATATTAGTTAAGATTATAAGCTAAATAACGATTTGAGATTAAATCTAGGTTATGAAAGAATTTTCGGTGCTGATTTTAATATTAACAATCAATTTAACATAGCTATAAGATATATTCTAAAACATTTCTAGCATTGCTATGGATTAATATTAAATATTTTTTATTACTAAACGAAACAATATAATTATAAATCATAAAATAATATTAATAATTTTATAAAGCTTGAGTTATAATGCAAAAATTATTTTATAAATAATATTAATTTATTTGAATATATTTATAGGTTGTTTAAATGAGATTATCAAATACTAATATTACTAAGCCTATTTTGAATGTTGTGTGTCAAGATATTAGAGCTTTAAACCAGGTTGTTTTTAATCAAGCAGAGCAAGTAAAGGCTACTGATGTAAAAAGCATATATAATACCGAGTATAAAACTAATAAAAATGATTTTTACAATACTTATTTTTCTTTTAATCAAAAAACAATAGGATTTGATTTAAGCAATAAAAATCGTGAAAAATTACAAGAATTTTTTAATGAAGATAATTTTAAATATTTTGATGATAAATTGATTTTGCAAAAAGACGCTGCTTCTTATGTTGGTTCTTGGTTTAATTATGTTGCTTTTAAGCAAAACTATTTAAATGCAGATATTAATAAAAATGGTGTTTTAAATAAAACTGAAATGTTAGATATAAAACTTCAATTTCCAAATAGCAATGTTTTTACTAATATTAGTAAAACTGATATAGATTGTCTGGAGCTTTTAGGAGAATTGCAAAACTATACAAGTATTAGCAATATGATGAATTATTATATTCAAGATGATAAAAATTATGATTTAGCAATAACAGGTCTGGAGAAAAACGGAGTAGCTGGGATTAATTATGTAGTAGAAATAATTATGAATAATATTGATAAAAATAAATTGCAACAAAGTATTGCTAAAGCAACTCAAGAAGATATCAAAAGACAAAGCGATTTAGCCAATGCTCTTATAAAAATAAATAACGATGATTATAGTAAGCTTAGTGAAGATGAGAAAAAAATCTTAAATTCTTTAAATATAGAAATTAATCTAATAAATATAATAGGTGAAGATAAAATAAATGAATTGGTTAAAAATAATAAATTAGATGATTTTATAGATTTTACTAAAGACTTTTTAGAAGAATTAAATAATATAAAATTAATTAACATTAAGGTTTAAAATATTTTTTTTAATTTAATGTTACTAAAAGTTACAATTTATCAAGATATTAAATAAAATAGTAATAGTATTAAATAAAATCAAATTATAATAATTCAAATCAATTTTAATATATTTAATTTCACAAAAATACTAGTTCGTATCATAAGTTTTGGTATTTTAAGATAGCTTTTTTGTAAGTATTCTAAAGATATTAAAGACCAATTAATTGTGGTTATAGCTATAAATATCGCAAGTATATGTGTATGAATTATTGATTTAACGGCAGACTTTATTGCCGTTATGTTTTTAAATATTTAATTAAAGTAATAAACATTAAGGATTATTTATGAAACACTATATTAACAATACTTCTAACACTCCAATTATGTGGCAAGATAATATTGCTAAAAAAGAGTTAAGCACACAAGAACTAGCAAGTATAAATGCTAGTATAAAGAGCAATTCTTTTAGCGTTAAAACAAATAGAGCACAAGATTATAATACTTATTTTAAATTTGGTAATGAAAACATTGGAGTGAAATTAAATGAAGCTAGTATTGAAAAATTAAAAGATTTTTTTGATGAAGATAATTTCATTAAAACTAATAAAGGAATTATTTTAGATAAGGATGCAGCTGCTTATGTCGCTGGATGGTTTAGTGATATTGCATATAAACAAAAATTTCTTGAATCAGATATTAACAATAACGGAGAATTAACTCACAAAGAAGCAAGGAATACATTAAGTGGATTTGATGAAGATGCAGTTCTTATAAGCGATGAAAAAACCAAAGAAAAATATATAGTTTCAAATTCTATTACAAAAACTTATAAGAAAAGTGATTTTTTACCAAAAAATGATGGTTATTATTCAGATATTTCAAATTCTATCAATGATGCTATAAAAGATGATAAAAATCTTGATGGTATTATTACATTTGGTGAGTTTATGGATGTAGGTGAAAAGGGATATTTTGAAGATTTTATGAGCGAAAGTGGTTCTAGTGCTCCTGCAATTAGCCTTGATGATTTGATAAATGGACTTACTAAGCATTCTAGGCAGCTTGCCGAAAAAGCTGAAGAAAAATTAACTGAAGTAATAGCCAAGATTAAAAAGCTTGGAGTTGATAAGTTAGACCAAAGTGATAAAGATGTATTAATTCAGCTAGGAATTGACCCTGCACCTTATGAGAGCGAATTTAAATTAAAACAGATTATAAGTGATAAACTAAATATAAGTCCTGATAAAGTAGAAAGCCTAGCAAGTGAAAATAAATTAGATGATTTTGTAAATTTTAGTGGAAATTTTGCAATAACTCTTAGTGAAACAAAATTACTTGATATAAAAGCTTAATTTTTAATTTAAATTCTTTGTAATAAAATGGGCTAGTTTAGGGTAATAAACATTAAGGAACTTTATGAAAATAGATATCTCGCAAGTAAAAAATACTGCTATTGCTAGGAAAAGTGATATAAAAATTAAAGAATTAAACACTCTTGATATAAATAAATTAAATGCAAGTA
Organism: Campylobacter sp. RM12642; assembly: GCF_020137635.1. Classification (NCBI taxonomy): domain Bacteria; kingdom Pseudomonadati; phylum Campylobacterota; class Epsilonproteobacteria; order Campylobacterales; family Campylobacteraceae; genus Campylobacter; species Campylobacter sp. RM12642. Next base: position 627 of record NZ_JACGAT010000024.1, on the reverse strand, counting down.
TTAATTCAAATTCTTTTAGCTTTAAGACAAATAAAGAGCAAGATTACAATGTATTTTTTAGACTTGATAAAGATAATATCGGGGTAAAGCTTAGTGAAAATAATATTAATAGATTAAAAGAATTTTTTAATGAAGATAATTTTATTGATACTAATAAAGGAATTATTTTAGATAAAGACGCAGCGTCTTATGTAGTGGGTTGGTTTGCTGATACGGCATATACAAGAAATTATCTTGCAGCCGATAAAGACAATGATGGAGAAATTACGGCTTTAGAAGCTTGGAATTTGTTTGACTTAGTTAATGTAAATTATGAATTATTACAAGATAAAAATAAAGAATATTTCCTAAAGGCAACAAATATAGATGAAACTTATGATTCAAATAGAATAGCTCATAGTATTGAAGGTAAGTCTGATTTAAGTGAGGCATTAGATATTATAATTGATATGGACAAAGACTTAGATGGCAAAGTTACAGCGGGTGAATATTGGAATGTGGAAGATAAAGATTATATAAATGAGTTTGGGATTGTATATGATGATGAAAATCACTCTTTTATGAGTATTCCACATAAAAAAATTAAATTTAATATAGCAGAAGAAGAGCTTAAGAGATTAAAAGAAC
>NZ_JACGAT010000023.1:0-26059 GCF_020137635.1 Campylobacter sp. RM12642 | reverse complement strand
TGAATATGCAAATAAAGATAGTAGGATAAAAATTATTCATAATATAACAAATAAAGGCACTTATGAAGCTAGAAATATAGGTGTAAGAAATGCTAATTCTGAATTAATTATGTTTTTAGACCCAGATGATGAATTAGAGCTTAATGCTTGTGAGATTGTTTATACTAATATGTTAGATGGAAGTGATATGTTATGTTTTAATGCTAGAAAAATTAATTTAGATGGCACTATAAAAAATATGCTAGTGTTTAATAACAATATATTTTATGTATATAATTTTGAACAATTTATTAATACAAAGGATTCTTTTTGGAATTTATGTTTTAAATGTTTTAAGAAACATAAATTATTAGAGTCTATTAATAATACAAAAATTAGTACTAAAATTTTAATGGCAGAAGATGCTTTATTGTTTTATTTTGCTCTTGCTAATATAAATATAATCAAATCAATTTCTGATTGTATTTATAATTATTATAACAATCCAAATTCATCAATGAATATTAGCAGTATTGATGTATTAAAAAATAATATTATAAATGAACGTTATGTTTTAAATATTATTAGTGATACATATATAGATAATACCAATAGAATAAAAAAAGTATTATTGTATAGATTAAAATTATCTTTAGCTTACAAACAATATCTTTATAATTCTCAAGTATTTCCAAAGTTTAAGCTGATTTTTAGATTAATACTGAGTTTAAGAAAAAAATATTATAGAATAATAGCTTGTTTTTCAAAATTTATTATTTAAATTTATTTAATATTTTTGCAAGCATAGATTTTTTGGTTATTTGTATTTCTGGTGTTTGTATAAAAATATTGTCCCTTGTATCTTTTATTATATCATTTATGTAATTATTTTTAACAACATGATTTTGTATTGTGCTTTCTAGGGTATTTAATTGTAAAAAATTATTATTTTTTATAAATAGTAAATCTGTATTTGGAGTATGATTAGATGAAAATAACATATCTTTATATATGAAATTATGTATAATACTATCCTTATTATAATTAATATGACTTATGTTTTTATTATTGGCAAAATCTATGCCAGTATAGTATATGTTTTTATATCCCAAAGATTTACCTAACAACATTAGTAATACACCAGATGTAGGTCTTAAATCATTAAATTCATTTAGCAAACATAGTTCTTTTAAGATTGTATTGTTTATAAAATTATTTAATATCATCACAAAAGGCATTGTTTGTATAAAATCATTTATATTGAAGTTTATATCCCAATTTTTATTTATATAATTTAAACATACATATTCAACATGGTATTCTTGTTTGCTTATTAAAGTATTTAATGTTTTTAATTGAGAGTAAATAACCATTGGATTAAACATAACAAGTTTTATGTTTTTTCCTAAATAATACTTATCTTCACAATAGAACTGATTACACCTAAATACGTCATATTCTTTTGGCATTGAATTTAAATCTATATTTTTAAGACTTGGGCCATTTCCAGCCACTATTAAATTGTCGCTAGTTCTATTGAATTGAAGCATTTTAAAGTTCCTTTTTTGTTACATTTAAAATATATTATAGTGTTTAAAAATAAAATAAGGGGTTTAAATGCAAATTTTAAATAGAATTATAGATACAAATCATCCAGCTCTAATTATTGCGGAAATTGGTATTAATCATGGTGGTAGCCTTGAAGTTGCTAAACAAATGGTAGATGCGGCTCATCGTGCAGGAATTGAAGTTGTAAAACATCAAACCCATATAGTAGAAGATGAGATGAGTAAAGAAGCTAAGAAGGTAATTCCAGGAAACTCAAACGATAGTATATATGATATTATGGCTAGATGTGCCTTAAATGAGGTTGATGAACTAGAGCTTAAAAAATATGTAGAAAGTAAAGGTATGATTTTTATATCAACCCCATTTAGCCGTGCAGCAGCTCTTAGATTAGAGAGTTTTGGAGTAGGTGCATATAAAATAGGTTCTGGCGAGATGAATAATTACCCACTTTTAAAATTAATTGCTAGCTTTCATAAACCGACAATTATATCAACAGGCATGAATGATATAGCTTCTATTAAAAAAGCTGTAAAGATTTTCAAAGATGAAAATACCCCTATTGCATTACTTCATACAACAAATCTTTATCCAACACCACCACAGTTAGTAAGGCTTGGGGCTATGCAAGAGATGATGAACGAATTCCCTGATTTAGAAATTGGACTTAGCGATCATACTTTAAACAATAACTCATCAATTGCAGCTATTGCTTTAGGAGCAACGATAATTGAAAGACATTTTACCGATCATAAAAATAGAATTGGTGAAGATATAGTTTGTTCTATGGATGAAAATGAAGCAAGAGAGCTTGTAAATGCTGCAAAAGAACTTCATCAAATGAAAGGTGGCAAAAAAGAAGCAGCTAAAGAAGAAAAAGTAACCATTGATTTTGCATTTGCAACTTGTGTAAGCATAAAACCTATTAAAAAAGGAGAGATGTTTAGCGTGGATAATCTTTGGGTAAAACGCCCTGGAACAGGTGAAATACTAGCTGAACATTATGAAAGTTTATTGGGTAAAAAAGCAAGATATGATATAGAAAATGATACTCATATAACTTGGGATATGGTAAATGAGTAAAAAAATACTTTTTGTAAGTGGAACAAGAGCAGATTGGGGGAAAATAAAACCATTAATAGAAAAAATTCAAAAGGATAATAGTTTAAATTATATGATTTATGCTTGTGGTATGCATTTACTAGAGCAATTTGGAAGCACTTATAAAGAAATTATCAAAGATGGATTTTCAAATTTATATTTAGCAAAAAAATATAAAACAAATAAAACTGATATAAATTTATCTCATTTTATAAGTGATTTTAGCGAGTTTGTAAGTTCATATAAACCTGATATGATAGTAATTCACGGGGATAGACCGGAGGCTTTAGGTGGTGCTATTGTTGGAGCATTTAATAATATTTTAGTAGCCCATATTGAAGGTGGAGAAAAAAGTGGCACTATAGATGATAGTATAAGACACTCGGTTACTAAACTATCTCATATACATTTTGTCGCAAATGATGAAGCTAAGGCTAGACTTATTCAACTAGGAGAAGATGAAAAAACTATTTTTGTGATAGGTTCTGCAGATATTGATGTAATGTTAAGTGATAATTTGCCAAATTTAGATGATGTTAAGTCATATTACAATATAGAGTTTAAAGATTATGCAATATTTTCATTTCATCCTGTTACAACTGAAGTTCATTCTATGCAATATCAAATTGAGAATTTAATTCAACTATTAATTAATAGTAATAAAAACTATATTTGCATATATCCGAATAATGATTTGGGTAGCGATATTATTTTAAATGAATTAAAGAAGTTAAAAACTAATTCAAAATTTAAATTATTTCCATCAATTAAATTTGAAAAATTTTTAACACTTTTAAAATATGCTGAATTTATTATAGGAAATAGTTCAGCTGGTATTAGAGAAGCTAGAGTATATGGGACTTATTGTATAAATATAGGTTCAAGGCAAAATTCAAGAGTAAAAGAAAATATAAAATATATAAAAACATTTAAATCAGATGATATGCAATTACTTGATTTTATTAAAACACATAATTTTAATATAAAAAATAAAGATAATTCTTTTAGTAGTGGAAATTGTGCAGGTGAATTTCTTAAAATTTTAAATAATAAAAAGACTTGGAAAATTAATTTGCAAAAAAGGTTCAATGATTTATGAAGGTTTTAGCAATTATTCCGGCAAGAAGTGGTAGTAAAGGTGTAAAAGACAAAAACATTAGATTAGTAAATAAAATTCCTTTAATGGCATATACAATTAGTGCAGCTATTAAATCTGAAATTTTTGATGAAATAATGGTGTCTACTGATAGTATAGAATATGCGAGTATTGCTAAAAAATATGGTGCAAGTGTGCCATTTTTACGTTCAGAAAAAACAAGTGGTGATACAGCTAAAACCTTAGATTGTATCTTAGAAGTCCTAGATGAGTATAAAAAAATAGATAAAACATTTGATATTTTAATAATTTTACAACCAACATCACCACTTAGAGATGCCGAAGATATTAAAGGAGCTTTTAATACATTTTTAAAGTATAAAAAAAGTGTAGTTAGTGTATGTGAAGGTGATAATGTTGTTTTATTAAGAACTATCAGTGATGGTAAATTAGAAAAAATAATAGAACAAAATAGTACTATAAGACGTCAAGATTTTAAGAAAAACTATAAAATTAATGGAGCTATTTATATAAATTATATTAAAGACTTAGATGAAAATACGAGTTTTAATGATAACGAAATAGCTTTTATTATGGAAAAATCCCATTCACTTGATATAGATACTGAGTGGGACTTGAAAGTACTTAATAGCATAATTTAATGACATAAATTATTTTATAATATAATAGTTTTTTTTAAAATTATCAAATAAATTGCAGGTTTGTATTAATAAACTTAAAGTATTCTAAAGAAAAGGTAAAAATATGAAAAATATAAAATCAGCAATTTATACAAACGAACTAAATATAATAAATATTGAAGCAATGATGTCAAAGGGCTTACCTGCTTTTAATATCGTAGGATTAGCAAGCACTAGTATCAAAGAAAGCGTAGATAGGATAAAATCAGCTTTTGCTAATCTTGATGACTTTACAATGCCTTGCAAAAAAATCGTAATAAATTTAAGCCCATCAGATATTCCTAAAAATGGTAGTTATTTTGATTTAGCAATTGCGCTTTTAGTATATTTTTATGAAAAAGATTTAGATAATGATTATTATGTATTTGGAGAGCTTGGGTTAAATGGGGATATTAAAAGCACTTCGGGGCTTTTTTCTATTTTATTATTTTTAGCTAGATTTAAGCCAAATTCTAAGGTTTTAGTGCCTAAAGACTTAGCAAATAAAATTAGCTTGATTTATAATTTGCAGTGTTATGCTGTCGGGAATTTACTTGAAGCTTTTGAATTTTTTACTAGCGAAGATAAGGAAAAATTCAGAATAAACTATAATGAAAATATTTTTAATTCTTTAATCAAAATCAATAATAAAAGTTATATAAAAAATACAAATTACCCACTAGATTTTATAGACATTAGGGGGCAAGAACAAGCAAAATTAGCTTGTAAAATAGCAGCTTTAGGAATGCACAATATTATGCTAGAAGGCTCACCTGGAAGTGGTAAGAGTATGTGTGCTAAAAGGCTAGTTTATATAATGCCTCCACTTAGCGTTGATGAGATTTTAGAAAATAATGCTTATAGGAGCTTAAATGGCGAGAAGCTTGATTTTTCGTCTATTAGAAGCTTTAGAAGTCCGCATAGAAGCTCAACTATTAGCTCAATTTTAGGTGGTGGGACTAAAAATGCTAGGATAGGCGAAATTGCTTTGGCAAATAATGGGGTTTTGTTTTTTGATGAATTTACTTATTTTAATAAGCAAATTATAGAAAGCCTAAGAGAGCCTTTAGAAGATAATTTAATCAATATCTCAAGGGTTAATTCAAAAATATCTTATAAAACTAAATTCTTATTCATATCAGCCTTAAATCCTTGCCCTTGTGGAAATCTCTTTAAAAAAGAGCAAAATTGCAAATGCCTTGAGCGTGATATTATAAGGTATAAAAGCAAGATTTCAGAGCCGATTTATGATAGGATTGATTTATATGTGGCGGTTGATGAGGTTGATATGAACGCAAAAGCAAGTGTTAGTAGCAAGGATTTAGCTAATGAGATTTTAAAGGCTTTTATCTTTCAAAAAGAGATAAGAAAGCAAGATGAGTTTAATGGTAAATTAAGCGATGAAGATATTAAAAAATACTGCATTTTAGAAGATAGTGCAAGAGATATTTTTAACAAAGCTATTAATAATTATCATTTAAGTGCTAGGGCTGCTAATAAGGTTTTAAAGGTTGCTAGGTCTTTGGCTGATTTTGAAGAGAGATTAAAAATAAACGAAAAAGATATAAAAATAGCTTTATCTTTTAGATATAGAGCAAAACATTAGATTTTGATTTTAAATTCTTGAGTTTTAAAGAATTTAAAATTAGTAGTTAAAGTTAAATCAATAATCTAACAATTGATTATCAAATACAATACTTTTCATACCTTTTAAAGCAGAGAATAAAACAATTTTTCTTTTTGTTATATAACTTATATTTGTCTAAATCAAGATTTTCTTTAGATATAACTTCATTAAAATCTCTTTCAAGTTCTTGAATTAATTTTTAGCTTTTTGTATTGCTGATACTAAGTTTTGATAAGAGTAATTTGTTTTATCTTTTTTTATTAATTCACAATAATCATCCAATAAGATATAACAAGCTTTGAAATTATTTATGATTTCGCGCTTTTTGGCAAATTTTTGCCCCATATTTTTTAGTGTTTTTAGCTCCTTATTTTGCTTAAAAAATTTTTGTGATTATAAAATAATAAATAATTAAATTCCTTAAAAATTGGTTTTAATAATTTTATTTTTAAGCTTTTATTAAGAGTGGGGGGAGGGGTATTATTATATTTTTAAAATTATTTTAGGAGATATTATGAAAAAATTAGTTTTTTCGTTAATTTGCGTAAATGCTTTTGCAAGCAATTTTGTTGGTTTGGATATTTATGGAACTAGTTTGGTTGAAGAAAATGGAGTTAGTTTAGAAGATAATTTTGTTGGTAGAGCTGATTTGTATACAAATAGATTTTACACAAATGAAGAAAATCATTTTGTATATGATATTAGATTTACCCACGCTGAAATTAATAGTGATTTTGTAAATTCATATAATGTTAAAGGTAAAATCAAAGATAGCTTTAATAGTTTTTCAGCACTTGGTGGTTATGGAATTTTAGTTGGTAATGATATGTCTTTATCGTTGTTAGGTGGTCTAGGTTATGCTAGTAGAAGTTTTGAAACTAAGTTTTATAATATTGATACAAATGATATTAATGTTAGTGCAAATTCAATGTTTTTAAAGACCGGTGTTGCAGCTAGAAAACAATTTGAAAATAATTTTACAATGAGTGGCGGTGTGTATCTTAAATATTATTTTGACACTATAAAAGAAAAAGATTTGAATGCAGAATTTGATATATCTTTAGGTTATACATTTGCGAATAATATTTATGCAGGAGTAAGATTTGGTTATGTTAATGATATTAGCAAAGGCGTTAGCATAGGACTTGCATTAAGCTATAAATTTTAAAATTTACTCAAGCCTTTAAAGGTTTGAGTAAAAATATTTTAATAATCAATTAGCTCTACATAAACTTGCTCTTTATCATCTGTGTAATAAGTTTTATATTTTATTGTAGTTTCGTTTTCTCCACCATTCACAACTATGCCTTTTATCTTACCATCTGTTATTTTACTGCTTAATTCATTTGGCATAGTTGGATAAACAAATTTCAAATTAGCATTACAATATCTTGCTCTATCATCTTCGTTTTTTAGTGTTACAAAGCTAGAAAAATCCATCTTAACATTACTGCTTACATATTTTATTATTTGATTTAATAAATCAATTACGGGTTTATAAGCATTTGCTGCGTAGCTTTCGGCAAAATTACCATTATATGAATAATCATAATCTTTAAACTCTCGCACTTTAATTATCGTATTTTCTACTTCATCTTGAAATGCTTTAATAACGCCGTATTTAAATATTACTTCAGGAGCATTTTCTCTTATAAGCTCTTCTAAGGCTTCAAGCGCTACTTCATCATTGCATTTTGGTGTATTATCAAAAAAAGAAAAATTAAAAGCACTTAAATATGTGCTTAAAAATAAACTAATTATTATTTTTTTCATTGTTACTCCTATTATCTTCAAATATTTTTGCAATAGCTTGAGAGATGTTTTCATTATTTGGGTTATTGTCTAATATAAATAATTTTAAAAACTCAACGCCAAAATGCGATGGGAAAATAAAATAACAATCATTGTGAAAATTATCCTTAGGAAAATGATTTGTCCTTATCCCTATTGATAATTCACCCTTATTTGTCTGTGCTTCACCGACTACTACTTCAAAATATTTATCTTTATAAATTAGTTTGAAAGGATAGTTTTTACTATCAATAAAAGGCTTTTTAATTTGCATTTCTTGCCCTTACTAAGTCTATGATATTATTAACCTTTTCTAAGTTTTTATTTCTTAAAATTGCACCTATTATAAATAAATCAAATAGGCACCAAAAAGCAATGAATTTGTCTAAATCTAAAATACCCGATATCTCTGGATTTATTTCCTTGAGATTAGATGCTATTATTAATAAAATTAATTTCATACAACCTACCGAAAACATATTAATTCTAAACCAAGCTACACCATAACAACCTAATAATAGATTATAAAGCCAAAAGCAAGTAACAGGACTATCAAGCTTGTCTTTTTTTAGTATTTTAGCAACTTCGTTAAGCTCTGTCTCGCTTAAACTTTCTAGTTTTTTTAATAATTCTTCATTACTCATAATAGGTTCTGATGACTTTATATTTTTTATGAGAAATTTTCTAAATCTACCTATTTTTTTAGGCAACTTGTCTTGAATTGAAGAGAATAAAATCGTCGCATTCATTTTTAATCCTTTTAAAATAAAATAAAAACGAGATAATACCCCCCCCCATTCTTAATTTATGCTTAAAACTATTTAAAATGCTTAAAAAAATTGTAGAATTTGAAATAGGAATTTGAATTTTCCTATTTCGTAAGATTTATATAAATTTTACTTTTTCGTTAAACGAAAATCTCATTTTTTTATGTTTTGGTTGTCCGTTTGCTCTATAACCAAAAGTTAAAACCAAAGCGCAAAATTCATCTTTTGGTAAAAATTCTTCATTAATCGGTGCTTCGTCGTATCCTCCGATAATGCAAGAATCAACGCCTAAAGTATGAGCGCAATTTACCATATTTGTAGCTGCTATATAGCATTGTAAAGCTCCATATTCGTGAGCGTTTCTAGTTTCTAAACGCTTTAGATAAGGCGAATATAATTCATAAACTTTATCAAAATCTTCTCTTCTTTTAAGTGCATTTTGAACTACGCTACCCTTTGGGTCAAAATTATTTTTTGCAGCTACAATTACAGCAAAAGCACAAGTTTCAAATTGTCTTTTAGAATTACAAAATTGTTTTAATTTTTCAATGTTTTCAGGATTTTGTAAAACATAAAAAGTCCAAGGCTCAAGCCCTAATGAGCTAGGGCTTAAAATTCCAGCTTCTAAAATAGCATTGATTTTTGCTTGAGAAACTTTTTCGTTATTAAATTCTTTACAAGCAAAACGAGTTTTTAATAAGTGCAAATAATTCATTCTTCGTCCTTTCTAGCTTTTTTTTGAGCTAATATATTTTCTTTATTATCTTCTATTAATAATCTATTTCTTTCTATTAGCTTCATTGCTTCGTTTAATTTATCATCAATTACTGATATTTTTTGTTTTAATAGATTTATTCTTGCGTTGAAATATTGCGTAATTAAAAATGCTATCAGTAAAAATACGATTAGTATAACTAGTAAATACAAGCTTCCCATTTTAATCCTTTATATCAATATAAAATATTGTTTTATTTTCTATATTTTCTATATTTATTACAGAAAAATTAGTATAAATCATATTAGATAATTCTTTAATATTAGTAATATTATTTTGTGCTAATAGCCTTAAAACCCTGCCACGATAGACTTTTGAACTATGAGATAATTGCTTATTATTTTTCATAAAAATAAAAGTTGCGTGCGGAATTTGAATTTGATAATAGTCTTTATAAATATCAGCTCTAAGGTCAATTGCAAATTCTTTTATTATTTCATTTAGATTATTTGTTGTATCTTTTAAATATTCTTTAGCTTGGTTGATTTTGTTTAATTTCACCCCTTGTTTGAGTTTATAAAATGGTATCTCATCATTTGCAAGAATAGGTCCAAAAAGGTTGGAAAATATAATTACATTATCATCAATATATGTTTTTTCTTCATTACTTAAACTATTGTAATCTAATTCTTTATAGCTAACTCCTTGATATAAAATTATTGCTTTATATAATTTATTAGAGAAATTATTTAATATATTTTGGGTATTTTTAACACCAAAAATTAATTCTAAATTATCAAAATGATTTATATATTCCTTTATATATGATTTTCTAAATTGAGATTTTATTGAGAGATTGTCTAAATTTAAATTAGTAAAAAATATCTTTAATTCATCTATATTACAAGCATTTAAGCTATTTATTTTTTCTTCACTTGGTGAAAACAAAATTTTCATATTGCTCCTTTTTTTAAAAAAATTATAACTTACTCTTGACAAATGAAAAATTTTTACATATAATGCCGTCTTTCATTTTTGATTTATGCTGGTTTAGCTCAGTTGGTAGAGCAGCTGCCTTGTAAGCAGCAGGTCGGGGGTTCAAGTCCCTTAACCAGCTCCATTTTATTTTTAGCAGTGTTTGACCAGAACAAAAAAGGCTTTATTTTTATAAATAAAGGTGAGTTACTCAAGTGGCCAACGAGGGCAGACTGTAAATCTGCTGGCTTTGCCTTCCGTGGTTCGAATCCACGACTCACCACCATTATAGATGCGGGAATAGCTCAGTTGGCTAGAGCATCAGCCTTCCAAGCTGAGGGTCGCGAGTTCGAGTCTCGTTTCCCGCTCCAACTTTTTTGCAAGAACTGGGAGCTGTAATTTTTATCGCTTCACAAGTTTTTCCAAAAATAGTTTAAGTTTTAGTGTATTTGTTGTCTAAAGTTATAATTTTTCTGAGCGCTCGTATGGCTCAGAGGTAGAGCACTCCCTTGGTAAGGGAGAGGTCGTGGGTTCAAGTCCCACTATGAGCTCCATTTATTCAAAAAGGTAATAATTTTAGACTAGTAATTAATTTTATTAATACGGAGGAAGTATTATGGCAAAGGAAAAATTCTCACGTAATAAACCACACGTGAATATCGGAACAATTGGTCACGTTGACCACGGTAAAACTACTTTAACTGCTGCTATTTCAGCTGTTTTATCAAGAAAAGGTCTTGCAGAGCTTAAAGATTATGATAATATTGATAATGCTCCAGAAGAAAAAGAAAGAGGTATTACAATTGCTACTTCTCATATTGAGTATGAAACTGAAAATCGTCACTACGCTCACGTAGACTGCCCAGGCCACGCAGACTATGTTAAAAACATGATTACAGGTGCTGCACAAATGGATGGCGCTATTCTTGTTGTTTCAGCAGCAGACGGCCCAATGCCACAAACTAGAGAACACATTCTACTATCACGCCAAGTTGGTGTTCCATATATCGTAGTATTTATGAACAAAGCTGATATGGTTGATGATGCTGAATTATTAGAGCTAGTTGAAATGGAAATTAGAGAATTATTAAGTTCGTATGATTTCCCAGGCGATGACACTCCAATCGTATCTGGTTCAGCTTTACAGGCTTTAGAAGAAGCAAAAGCTGGTAAAGATGGCGAATGGTCAGCTAAAATTTTAGAGTTAATGGCTCAAGTAGATAGCTATATCCCAACTCCAGTTCGTGATACTGACAAAGATTTCTTAATGCCAATTGAAGACGTATTCTCAATTTCAGGTCGTGGTACAGTTGTAACAGGACGTATTGAAAAAGGTATCGTTAAAGTTGGAGATACTATTGAAATCGTTGGTATTAGAGATACTCAAACAACAACAGTTACTGGTGTTGAAATGTTTAGAAAAGAAATGGAGCAAGGTGAAGCTGGTGATAACGTAGGTGTATTACTACGCGGAACAAAAAAAGAAGATGTTATTCGTGGTATGGTTCTTGCTAAACCAAAAACTATTACTCCACATACAGACTTTGAAGCTGAAGTTTATATCTTAACTAAAGAAGAAGGTGGTAGACATACTCCATTCTTTAATAACTATAGACCACAGTTTTATGTAAGAACAACTGACGTTACAGGTTCTATTCAGTTAGCAGAAGGCACAGAAATGGTTATGCCTGGTGATAACGTAAGAATTACTGTATCATTAATTCAACCAGTTGCACTTGAAGAAGGTACTCGTTTTGCTATCCGTGAAGGTGGTAGAACAGTTGGTTCAGGTGTTGTATCAAAAATTATTAAGTAATTTAAATGAGTAGGTTTTATGACCTACTCTAAAAACTAAAAGGAAATGTTATGAGAATTAAAATTGGTTTAAAATGCGAAGAAACAGGCGATATTAATTATAGTACGTTTAAAAATTCAAAGAATACTACTGAAAAGTTAGAACTTAAAAAGTATTGCCCAAGATTAAGAAAACATACAGTTCATAAAGAAGTTAAGTTAAAAAGCTAATTTTAGGGCAATAGCTCCAACGGTAGAGCGCCGGATTCCAAATCCGATGGTTGGGGGTTCGAATCCCTCTTGCCCTGCCAATTAAAGGTTTTAAAATGGAAAAATTAATAAATTATTTTAAGTTATCAAAAGCTGAGTTAGCAAAAGTATTTTTTCCAACTAAAGGACAAGTAAAAAATGCTTTTATTACGGTAGTTGTTGTAGTTACCGTTATTTCTTTATTTTTAGCTTTTGTTGATTTTATTATGTCTTTTTCATTAAAGAGTATTTTATAAGGGCGCGAGATGAATTTTAAATGGTATGCAATTCAGACTTACGCAGGTAGCGAAATGGCTGTAAAAAGAGCTATTGAGAAATTATGTTATGAAAATGGAATTTCTGATAGATTAAAAGAAGTTTTGGTTCCTACAGAAGATGTTATTGAAACAGGTAAGAATGGAAAACAGAAAATTACAGCAAAATGTTTATATTCTAGCTATGTTTTTGCAAACATTGATTTAGATATAGAGTTATGGCATAAAATTCAAAAATTGCCTAAAGTTGGAAGATTTATTGGAGAATCTAAAAAACCTACTCCTTTAAGTGAGAAGGATGTTAATTTGATTTTAGAAAAAGCTAATAATAAAAAAGCTCCAAGACCTAAAATTTTCTTTGAAAATGGAGAAAGTGTTAGGATTACTGAAGGCTCGTTTGCGAATTTTACAGGTATTGTAGAAGAATACGATATGGTTAGGGGTACTTTAAAACTTAATGTTTCAATTTTTGGAAGAAGTACGCCAGTTGAAATACTATATTCACAAGTAGAAAAAATTATTTAATAAATTAAGGAGTCATTATGGCTAAAAAAGTTGTTGGGGAAATTAAATTACAAATAGCTGCAACAAAGGCAAATCCATCACCACCAGTAGGACCTGCTTTAGGACAACAAGGTGTTAATATTATGGAATTTTGTAAGGCTTTCAATGAGCGTACAAAAGATATGGCGGGATATAATATTCCAGTAGTTATAACAGTATATGCTGATAAAAGTTTTACATTTATAACAAAACAACCACCTGCTACAGATTTAATTAAAAAAGCTGCAGGTATTTCAAAAGGAACTGATAATCCTTTAAAAAATAAAGTAGGTAAGCTAACTAAAGCTCAAATACTTGAAATTGTTGATAGAAAAATTGCTGACTTAAATACAAAAGATCGTGAGCAAGCTGCTAAGATTATTGCAGGTTCTGCTAGATCAATGGGTGTTGAAGTAGTAGATTAATAAGAACCTAACCGCCGGGTTAAGGCGGAAGCACTTTAAAAAATGCGGAGAAAAATATGGCAAAAAAAGCAAAAAGAATTCAAGAATTATTAAAAAAAGTTGATTTAACAAAAGAATATTCACTAAATGATGGTATTAAAGTTATTAAAACTTTATCATCAGCTAAATTTGATGAAACCGTTGAAATAGCAATGAAATTAAATGTTGATCCAAGACATGCTGATCAAATGGTAAGAGGTTCAGTAGTATTACCAGAAGGAACTGGCAAAAAGGTTCGTGTAGCTGTGATTGCAAAAGATATTAAAGCTGATGAAGCGAAAGCAGCAGGAGCTGATATTGTTGGTGATGATGATTTAGTAGAAGAAATTCAAAAAGGTAATATTAATTTTGATGTATTAATAGCAACTCCAAATTTAATGGGGCTAGTTGGTAAAGTTGGCCGTATTTTAGGACCTAAAGGTTTAATGCCAAATCCTAAAACAGGAACAGTTACTATGGATGTAGCTCAAGCTGTTAAAAATGCTAAATCAGGACAAGTTAATTTCCGTGTAGATAAACAAGGAAATATTCATGCTGGTTTAGGTAAAGTTAGTTTTTCTGAAGAAAAATTATTAAATAACGTTAGTGCTTTTGTAAAAGCAATTAATAAACACAAACCTGCAACTGCAAAAGGTAGATATATTAAGAGTGCAACTCTATCTTTAACAATGAGTCCAGGTTTAAAACTTGAAACTCAAGAATTATTAGATTTAAAATAATTTTTTCTATGAATAGCTATTTTTTAAACTTTTTATGTTAAAAATATAGCTATTCTTTTTCAAATTTTTATTTTAGTTTTTTTGCGTAAAGAATTTAAATAAAAATTTGATTTGTGACAGCCGAGGTTTATTACTTAATTGACTTTTGTCTCTCTGCTTAAATCATAAATCGGAAAGGAGAAACGATGACAAGAAACCAAAAAGAAGAACTAATAGCTAGACTTTCTGATGAATTTACAACAAACAATGCTGTTGTTGTTTGTAATTATAAAGGTATTATTACTAAGCAATTAGAAGTATTACGTGATTCTGCAAGAGTTGCTAATGTTAAAGTAGAAGTTATTAAAAATACTTTAGCTAGTATTGCTTTAGAAAAATCAGGCAAAAATGGTTTAACACTTAAAGATACAAATATTTATCTTTGGGGAGAAGACGCGTTAGCAGTTACAAAAGTAGCAGCTAAATTTGCTGAAAAAAATAATGCGTTTGAAGTTAAGTTTGGTCACATAGATGGTGAAGTTGCAGATGCTAATAAAATTACTGCATTATCTAAAATGCCATCTCGTGAAGAGTTACTTGCTATGTTATTGCAAGTTTGGAATGCGCCGATTCAAAATTTCACAATCGGTTTAAATGCACTTAAAGAAAAAAAAGAACAAGAATAATTTTATAAAGGATAAAAAATGGCAATTACAAAACAAGATGTATTAGAATATATCTCAAATCTAAGTGTTTTAGAACTATCTGAATTAGTTAAAGAATTTGAAGAAAAATTTGGTGTTAGTGCAGCTCCTGTAATGGTTGCTGGTGCTGTAGGTGGTGCTGCAGCTGCTGCTGAAGAAGAAAAAACAGAATTTAACGTTGTGTTAGTAGATTCAGGTGCTAACAAAATTAATGTTATTAAAGTAGTACGTGCATTAACAGGATTAGGCTTAAAAGAAGCTAAAGATGCTGTTGAAGGTACTCCATCAACATTAAAAGAAGGTGTTAGCAAAGCAGATGCTGAAGAAGCTAAAAAACAACTTGAAGAAGCTGGCGCTAAGGTTGAACTTAAATAATTTATTTAGCCCTATTTTTAGGGCTATTTTTGTATTGTGTTGTTTTTACAACAAAACTATTCTTTCAAAACTTACCAAGAGGTACATATATGTTAAATAGCTTACATTCAGGAAACAGATTAAGGGTGGATTTTTCAAACGTTCCACAGCAAATTGAGATTCCAAATCTATTACAATTACAGCAAAAAAGCTTTGATTATTTTTTAAATATTGGTAATGAAGACAGGGAAAGTGGTATAGAAAAAGTTTTTAAATCTTTTTTTCCTGTTAGTGATTCTCAAAATAGATTAAGTTTAGATTACGTATCTTGTGAATTTGTAAAGCCTAAATACACAGTAAGAGAGTGTATGGAAAGAGGTCTTACGTATGCAGCTAACTTGCGTGCAAAAATTCGCTTGACGTTATATGATAGAGATGAAAAAACTGGTGAAAAAATTGGAATTAAAGATATAAAAGAACAAGATATTACTATTCGTGATATACCTTTAATGACAGATAGAGTTTCTTTCGTTATCAATGGGGTTGAAAGAGTAGTTGTAAATCAGCTTCATAGAAGTCCAGGTGTTATTTTTAAAGAAAGCGAAGAAGGTAATAAATTACTTTATTCTAGCCAAATTATACCTGATAGAGGAGCTTGGATTTATTTTGAATTTGATTCAAAAAATATTTTATATGCAAGAATTAATAAAAGAAGAAAATTCCAAGCAACACTTTTATTAAGAGTATTAGGATATAGCAAAGAAGATATTATTCAATTATTTTATCCAATTCAAACAATAACACTAAAAAAACATAAATTCTATACAAAATTTGATATTAATGCTATAGGCGATAGAGTTGAATTTGATTTAATTAATGAAAAAGGTGAAGTTGTTCACGAAGCAGGTAAGAAATTAACTAAAAGAAAAATTAAAGAGCTTGAAGAATCAGGTTTAAAATTAATAGAATATCCTGTTGATATTTTAGCTAATCGTCAATTAGCAGAGCCTGTATATGATAAAAATACTGGGGAATTATTATTTGATACTCTTACAATGCTTGATGAAGATAAGCTAATTGCTTTAGTTCATAATGGTAGTGATTTTAAAATAGCTAATGATGTTGGTTCAGGAATTGATGATTCAATGTTAAAAACTCTTCAAAATGATTTAGATATGTTTAAATCATTTAAGCGTTCAGAAAACTATGAAAACGAAGAAGAATTTGCAATAGCTAAAATATTTAGAGTATTAAGACCAGGTGATCCTGTTGTTTTAGAAGCAGCAAAAACTTATATTTTAGATATGTTATTTAACCCTGAAAGATACGATATAACAAGAGTTGGTCGTATGAAAATGAACCATAAATTAGGACTTGATGTTCCTGAATATGTAACCGTTTTAACTAGAGAAGATATAGTAAAAACTATTCAATATCTTTACAGAATTAAATCAGGTCGTGGATATTTAGATGATAGAGACCATTTAGGAAATAGAAGAATTAGAGCTATTGGTGAGTTATTAACTAATGAATTACACATAGGTTTTGCAAAAATTCAAAAAGGTATTAAAGATAAATTAAGCTCAATTACTACTCCTATTGAAGAATTAATGCCAAGTGATTTAGTGAATTCAAAAATGATTACTTCTACACTACTTGATTTCTTTACGGGTGGTCAATTATCACAATTTATGGATCAAACAAATCCACTTAGTGAAGTTACACATAAAAGAAGATTATCGGCTTTAGGTGAGGGTGGTTTAGTAAAAGAAAGAGCAAGTTTTGAAGCTCGTGATGTTCATACAACTCATTATGGAAGAATTTGTCCTGTTGAAACTCCAGAAGGTCAAAATATCGGTCTTATTAACTCACTTTCAACTTATGCAAAAGTTAATGATTTAGGTTTTGTTGAAGCTCCTTATAGAAAAGTTGTAGATGGTAAAATAAGCGATGAAATTGTGTATTTAACAGCTACTCAAGAAGAAGGAATTTGTATTGCACCAGCTTCTACGAAAGTAGATGAAAATGGAAATATTGTTGATGATTTAATTGAAGCTAGAATAGATGGAGAAACGATACTAGCAAAACGCGAAGATGTAGGACTTATTGACCTTACTTCAGGGGCTATCGTTGGGCTTGCAGCTTCGTTAATTCCTTTCCTAGAACACAATGACGCAAACCGTGCGCTAATGGGTTCAAACATGCAGCGTCAAGCAGTTCCATTGCTTACTGCTACTGCTCCAATAGTTGGAACAGGTATGGAAAGAGTAGTAGCAAGAGATGCGTGGGAAGCAATCAAAGCTAAGCGTTCAGGTAAAGTAGAAAAAGTTGATAGCAATAATATATTTATATTAGGCGAAGATGATAATGGTTTATATATAGACCATTACAAACTAGAAAAGAACTTAAGAACAAACCAAAATACAACATTTTCTCAAAAACCAATTGTAAGAAAAGGCGATATAGTAAAAGTAGGACAAGTAATTGCAGATGGCCCTTCTATGGATCAAGGAGAGCTTGCTATTGGTAAAAATGCTTTAATTGCATTTATGCCTTGGAATGGTTACAACTACGAAGATGCTATTGTAATGAGCGAAAAAATGATTCGTGAAGACGCATTTACTAGTGTTCATGTTTATGAAAAAGAAATAGAAGCTCGTGAATTAAAAGATGGCGTTGAAGAAATTACTCGTGATATTCCGAATGTAAAAGATGAAGATATAGCACATTTAGATGAAAGCGGTATTGTAAGAATCGGAACACATGTAAAACCTGGTATGATTTTAGTAGGTAAAGTTTCTCCTAAAGGTGAAGTAAAACCAACTCCTGAAGAGAGATTATTAAGAGCGATTTTCGGAGAAAAAGCAGGTCATGTAGTTAATAAATCTTTATACGCAGGTGCTAGTGTTGAAGGCGTTGTAATTGATGTAAAAGTATTTACAAAAAAAGGTCATGAAAAAGATGCTCGTGCAAAAGCAGCTCAAGACGCTGAACGCTTAGTATTAGAAAAAGACTATCATGATAGATTATTAATGATGGATAGAGAAGAAAATCTAAAGATTGCTAAATTATTAAAAGAAACTCCTTTAGAAAAAGCTGAAACTATAGGTGGAACATCTTATAAAAAAGGTGAAATCGTAAAAGAAGATGATTTATCTAATTTAAATCGTTTTGCTATTGGAAGTATTATTAAAGCTTATCCTAAAGATGTGCAAGCTTATTATGAGAATTTAAAAAATCATTTCCAAAATGAGAAAAAAGCTTTAAAACAAGAACATGATGAAAAATTAGAAATATTAGAAAAAGATGATATTTTACAAAATGGTATAGTAAAACTTGTAAAAGTTTATATAGCAACTAAGCGTAAGTTAAAAGTTGGGGATAAAATGGCAGGTCGTCACGGAAATAAAGGTATAGTTTCTTGCATAGTTCCTGAAGTTGATATGCCTTATTTACCTGATGGAAGACCTGTTGATATTGTTTTAAATCCACTAGGTGTTCCAAGCCGTATGAATATAGGTCAAATTCTAGAAAGCCATTTAGGTTTAGTAGGACTTAGACTAGGAGAACAAATTCAAGAAATATTTGATGCAAAAAGAGCTGATTTTATTAAAGAATTACGCCAAAAAATGATTGATATTTGCGATATTTCAAGATTAATGGACGCTAAAGTTTATCTTAAAGATATGAGTGATGATGAGTTTATTCGCCACGCAAGAGATTGGAGCAAGGGCGTTAAATTTGGAGCTCCTGTTTTTGAAGGTGTAACTGCAGAAGAATTTAAAAAGCTATTTGAAATGGCTAGAATAGATATGGATGGCAAAAGTGAGCTATACGATGGTCGCACAGGCGAAAAGATGAAAGAGCGTGTAAATGTGG
Source organism: Campylobacter sp. RM12642 (assembly GCF_020137635.1). NCBI lineage: Bacteria > Pseudomonadati > Campylobacterota > Epsilonproteobacteria > Campylobacterales > Campylobacteraceae > Campylobacter > Campylobacter sp. RM12642. The sequence goes on along the minus strand of NZ_JACGAT010000023.1, from coordinate 6,802 downwards.
GCGTTATGTATATGCTTAAACTTCACCACTTAGTAGATGAGAAAGTTCACGCAAGAAGTACAGGTCCATATAGTCTTGTTACACAACAACCTGTTGGTGGTAAAGCATTATTCGGAGGTCAAAGATTTGGAGAGATGGAGGTTTGGGCATTAGAAGCTTATGGTGCAGCACATACCTTAAGAGAAATGCTAACTATTAAATCTGATGATATTGATGGAAGATTTGCAGCGTATAAAGCACTTGCAAAAGGAGAAAATGTAACTTCAGCAGGAATTCCTGAGACATTTTTTGTTCTTACAAACGAGCTAAAATCTTTAGCTTTAGATGTTGAGATTTATAAAGAGGATAATGATGATGAATAAGAAATATAAAAAAATCCAACTTAACGAAGAAGAAAAACCAAGTCAATTTGATGCCATAGGGTTTAAAATAGCTAGCCCTGAGGCTATTCGTTCATGGTCATTTGGTGAAGTAAAAAAACCAGAAACTATAAACTATCGCACACTTAAGCCTGAAAGAGACGGCTTATTTTGTGCTAAGATTTTTGGGCCAATTAGAGATTATGAGTGCCTTTGCGGAAAATATAAAAAAATGCGTTTTAAAGGCGTTAAATGTGAAAAATGTGGAGTTGAAGTAACTACAAGTAAAGTTCGCCGCACTAGAATGGGTCATATTGAATTAGTTACTCCAGTGGCTCATACTTGGTATTCAAATGCAATACCTGCAAGAATTTCAACACTTTTAGATATTTCTACAAAAGATTTAAGCCGTGTTTTATACTATGAAGCATATATTGTAGAAGCTGTTGGAGATGCGCATACTGCAACTTATGATGATAATAAAAAAGTTACAAAATATAGCGTAATCAGCGAAGAACAATTCCAAGCTTTAAATGAAAGATATGAAGATACTGGCTTTAAAGCTAGAATGGGTGGAGAAGTAATTCACGATTTATTAGCTGAACTTGATTTAGTAGATATGGTAAGAGAATTAAAAGAAGCTTGCGAACTAGCTCCAAAATCAAAAAAACCTGCAATTATTAAAAAATTAAAAATTGTAGAAAGCTTTTTAGCAAGTTCTCAAAGTGGAGAAGGAAATCGCCCTGAATGGATGATGATTACATGCTTACCTGTTTTACCACCTGATTTACGCCCATTAGTGTCTTTAGATGGTGGAAAATTTGCTGTTTCTGATGTGAATGATTTATATCGCCGTGTAATTAACAGAAACTCTCGTTTAAAAAGATTAATTGAACTTGATGCGCCTGAAATTATTATTAGAAACGAAAAAAGAATGCTTCAAGAAGCTGTTGATTCATTGTTTGATAACGCTAGAAAACAAACAGGAGCAGCTAAAGGTGCGAATAAAAGAACTCTAAAATCACTTACTGAAATCATCAAAGGTAAGCAAGGACGCTTTAGACAAAACCTACTTGGAAAGCGTGTTGACTTTTCAGGTCGTAGCGTAATTGTTGTTGGTCCAAAACTTAGAATGGATCAATGTGGCTTACCTAAACAAATGGCTTTAGAATTATTTAAACCACATTTATTAGCTAAACTTGAAGAAAAAGGTTATGCAACTACGGTTAAACAAGCTCATAAAATGATAGGCGAAAAGACTAACGAAGTATGGGAATGTTTAGAAGAAGTAGTAAAAGATCATCCTGTAATGCTAAACCGTGCACCAACTCTACACAAGCTTTCAATTCAAGCTTTCCATCCAGTGCTAGTTGAAGGTAAAGCTATTCAGTTACACCCTTTAGTTTGTGCTGCATTTAACGCTGACTTTGACGGCGACCAAATGGCTGTGCATGTTCCACTTAGCCAAGAAGCAATAGCAGAATGTAAGATATTAATGCTAAGCTCAATGAATATTTTATTACCTGCAAGTGGTAAGGCTATAACAGTTCCATCACAAGATATGGTTTTAGGTATTTATTATCTATCGCTTGAAAAAACAGATGCAAAAGGTGCTAATAAGATTTGCACTGGTGTTGATGAAGTATTAATGGCTATGCAAACAGGCTCACTTGATATTCATGCTACAATCAAATCAGTTGTAAATGGTAAGAGTATTAAAACTACTGCGGGTCGTTTAATTATCAAATCAATTTTACCTGATTTTGTTCCTGAAGAATTATGGAATAAGGTTTTAAAGAAAAAGGATATCGGAGCATTAGTTGATTATGTTTATAAAAATGGTGGCTTAGAAATTAGTGCAAGTTTCCTTGATAATCTTAAGAATTTAGGTTTTGAATACGCTACAAAAGCTGGTATTTCAATTTCTATTGCTGATATTATTGTTCCTGATGAAAAGAGCGATAATATAGAAAATGCAAAAGCAAAAGTAAGAGAAATCCAAAATTCATTTAACCAAGGTCTAATCACTGCTAGTGAGCGTTACAATAAAATTATTGATATTTGGAAAAATACTAATAATGAATTATCAAAAAATATGATTAATTTAATGAAAAACGATAAAGCAGGATTTAACTCAATTTATATGATGGCTGATTCAGGTGCTAGGGGTTCAACGGCTCAAATTTCACAGCTAGCAGCTATGCGTGGTCTTATGGCTAAACCTGATGGTTCTATTATTGAAACACCAATTACTTCAAACTTTAGAGAAGGGCTAAATGTTCTTGAATACTTTATCTCAACTCACGGAGCTAGAAAAGGTCTTGCCGATACAGCGCTTAAGACCGCAAGTGCAGGACACTTAACAAGAAAGCTAATTGATGTTGCTCAAAATGTGAAAATTACTATGAATGATTGTGGAACTCACGAAGGTATAGAAGTTAGTGAAATTACTGCTGATGGTGTTGTAGTTGAAAACTTACACGATAGAATTATAGGTAGGGTTTTAGCTGATGATGTTATTGATCCAATTAGCAATGAAGTATTATTTAATGAAGGCACATTAATTGATGAAGTAAAAGCAAAAAGTATTGTTCAAAGCAATATCAAATCAGTTACAATTAGAACTCCAATTACTTGTAAAGCTAAAAAAGGAATTTGTGCTAAGTGCTACGGAATTAGCCTTGCTGAAAGTAAGTTAGTTAAAACTGGTGAAGCTGTTGGTATTATTTCAGCTCAATCAATCGGTGAGCCAGGAACTCAGCTAACACTTAGAACTTTCCACAGCGGGGGAACTGCTACAACTGATATGCAAGATAGACAAGTAGAAGTTAAAAAAGAAGGTTTCATAAGATTTTATAATGTTCAAACTTATAAAAATAATGAAGGCAAACAAATTATCGCAAATCGTAGAAATGCAAATATCCTTTTAGTTGAGCCTAAGATTAAAGCTCCATTTGATGGAAGTATCTCATATATTAATGCGCACGATGATATAACTATAGTTGTAAAATCAGGTAAAAAAGAGCAAAAATATATTTTAAGAAAACACGATGTTGCAAAAATCAACGAATTAGCTGGTGTTAGCGGAAACTTATTAGGAAAGCTTTATTTACCTTATAAAGAAGGTGATAAAGTTGTTGAAAATGAAAGTATAGTTGAAGTTATTAAAGAAGACTATAACATTCCAAGACGTATTCCTTACGCATCAGAATTATTAATAGAAGATGGAGCACCAGTAGCTCAAGATATTAGAGCAAATGCGGTTGGTAAATTAAATTATTACATTCAAAAAAGCGATGGTTTAGAAAAAATTGAGCTTACAAAAGGTCATATAGTTAATGAAAAAGGTTTATTTGTAATTATTTCAGATGGAAATGATAGAGAAGCTATTCGCCATTATGTTCCAAGAAAATCTAAAATAGAATTTGGAAGTAATGAAATAATTAAAAACGCTAATGATTTAATAGTTACAGATGCAAGTAATGAAAGCCATATAATAGCTCAATGGGACCCATATAATAACCCTATAATAGCTGAGAGTGATGGTGTTGTAAGCTTTGTAGATATTGAACCAGGCTTTAGTGTTGAAGAGCAAACTGATGAATTAACAGGAAATAGTTCTTTAGTAGTTAATGAATATTTACCTGCTAGTATGAAACCTGCTATTGTGATTACAAAAGATGATGGAAGCACAATCAGATATCAACTAGAATCAAAAACCGTTATTTATGTAAATAATAATGAAAAGGTAAAAGTAGCTCAAATTCTAGCTAAAACTCCAAAGGCGGCAACTAAGTCTAAGGATATTACGGGTGGTCTTCCAAGAGTTACTGAATTATTTGAAGTAAGAAAGGTTAAAAACCCTGCTACATTAGCTGAGATTGATGGAATTGTAAGACTAGGTCAAGCTAGCCGTATGCGTCAAGTTATTACTATAGAAGGTGCTGATGGCAATTTAGTTGAGCATACAATTGACCGCCATAGCCAAATCCAAGTAAGAGATGGTGAGATGGTTCATGCAGGTGAGCGTTTAACTGATGGAACAATTACAAGTAATGATATTTTAAGAATATTAGGCGAGAAAGCATTGCACCATTATTTAATTAGCGAAATTCAGCAAGTTTATAGCGGACAAGGCGTTGCAATTAGTGATAAACATATAGAAATTATTATTTCACAAATGTTAAGACAAGTAACCATTATAGATAGTGGAGATACTAAGTTTATAGTAGGCGATGTAGTAAGTAAGCGTAGATTTGCTGAAGAAAACGAAGCTGTTATGAAATTTGGTGGAAGTCCAGCTATTGCAGAACCACGCTTAACGGGTGTTACTCGTGCGTCAGTTAGCAGTGATAGTATTATCTCGGCTGCTTCGTTCCAAGAAACTACTAAGGTATTAACTGAAGCTAGTGTAACTGGTAAAGTAGATTATTTAGAAGACTTAAAAGAAAACGTTGTTTTAGGTAGAATGATACCTGTTGGAACGGGACTTTATTCAAGAGCAAAATTACAAATTCATAAAAACGACTAATTATAAGGGGATATAATCCCCTTATTTATTATTAATATCACAATACATTTATAATTTTTAACTACATTTTTTAGCTTTCAAATCTTGTTTTAAATTCTTTAAAATTAGTAGAATTTAAATAAATGCTTTAGATATTTTTTATTGATATTTTTCATATTATATATTTTAATTTAAAGGTATTTAAAAAATACAATGATTTTAAAATATAAAAATAGTATTATTTTAAAATATTATAAAAAGTGGGGTAAAAATGGCTTTTGAAAATGTAGTAATCACAAAAGAACTTGATGAAAAATATAAATTATCTAAAATCTTTAACATTTACAATAGAAGGTATAAAACTATTCCAGAAAGAAAAAAGTTTTTATTTGATAGTGATAAAGAGTGTTTTTTGCTTGAATGCTATCATTATGAAGACCCAGAGTTTGATCATGCTTATCTTAGCAAGGCTGTGTATATTATGTGGTATCAAAATACCTTTATAGAGCTTGTGATAGATTATAATTTGCACGAGATGATTGGAAACGAGATGTATGATTATATCTATGAGATTTTAGACATAAAAGTGCTTGATTCTACTATTAAAGATAACAAAGAAGGCTTTAATGTAATAGGGTATGATTATATATGTAGAGTTTTAGACATTAAAGATAAATCACCACTTAGCAAAGATGAAATCTTTAGCGTAGTAAAAGATGCTTTGTTAGCTTGTAAAGGCTACGGAGGAAAAGTATATATTTTAGATGAGATAACTAAACAAAAGTTAGAACAAACAAAACTATCATTAGATGAGGCAAACGAGATTTTGGATATTGCTGATGATACAGGATATTTTGATTATATAGCAAAGCATTTAGATTTAAGATATCTTGGAATTTTTAATAAATACACCGTTTTTTGCGAAGGGGTAAATGATATAAAAGATACAAGAAGTATTGATAAAACTATTGCTTTAAAGTTTTTGGATATTGATACAAATACAAGCTTGAAAAACGCTTTTATAAGGGTTTTTGATATAGACGAGCAAAGCTTGTTAAAAACCTTAAAAAGCGATATGTTTAAGTGTGTTGATATTTATAATATATTTAGCTCTCGCTTAAACAAAGAATTACATGATACAAAAGAATATAAAGCTTATGTGGAATTTGAAATTATGTATAAGACTCTTTTAAAGCGTTTTGCACGAGAGACATCAGGTGCGGTGCGTGTGATAGTAAGCGATAATCCTAGTCATAGTTTTGTTCATGCTACTTGTAAAGAGATTATGAAAAATGAAAATATAACTATGATAAATGATATACCAAAGAAGTTTTATCATGATTGTGCATGGTATTATGAGGATTTGCTTGATGCTTTTAGACGCGAGAAGGAATTTTTCAAAGAACATGTAAAAGAAACAGAACTACTTCTAAAACAATTGTCAATATATAAAAAATACGGCGTGCGCGGTTTTAATATTTTTAGATTTTTTTATAAATACTATGATAAAGCTTTTAGATTTTTTAACAAATACTACAATCCTTTTATGAAAGTTGTTATATTTGGTTTGCAGTTAGCTTGTGTTTATTTTGTTATTAGATTAGTTATTGTTTTGCTTAAGATTTTTGGTTTGATTTAGTGTAATAAAGAATGTATTATTACTAAATTAACTTTATTTTAAAGGTAAGATATGAATGAGTTTTTAATATATCTAACATATTTTTTAGATAATTTACATGATTTAGCTAGTGGAATTATTAGTATTTTAATTCCTATAGATTATGTGCCATTTTTTATTACCTATCCTACGCTTTTTGCCCTTACATTTTTTATAGGAATGAACCTTTATCCTAGATTTATAATAGCTTTATATATTTTATTTTTTTATTTGGTTATAAGAGTTGGGCTTATTGATAGAGATATCGGTGGGGGA
>NZ_JACGAT010000022.1:0-28130 GCF_020137635.1 Campylobacter sp. RM12642 | reverse complement strand
TGTGAAATTAAAATCTATTAGATATATTAAAAATTCCATCGCAAAATCTAGCTAAATTAGACTTAGTTAAAATATTGATAAATCAAAATATTTATTAATTTCGTAAAATAAAATCAAGATTTATAGACAATAAAAGAATTTAAATAGTATTTATTTAAATTCTTTTTAATAATCTTTGGTAAAACTATGTTTTTATCAAAGATTTTATAAAATAAAAAATCTCATTTATAAGCTTTAAGGACTAATATGAAAGATTATTCGCATACTTTATTTGATGTTTTAAGCGAGAGTGATTATGCTAAAAAATTAGCTAAATTTGATGATTTTTATGATGATTTTTTAAGCAATAACCTAGCTTATAATGAATACGAGCCTTTAGTTTTAGAAGAGCCAAGTTATGCAAAAAGCCTTGAGATTATTCACCCAACAAGGATTAAAAGACCAAAAGAACTAAGTTCTGATAATGCTTTAGCAAAGACCTTGCACCAAATAGCTCATATTGAATATTCAGCAATTGACCTTGCATTAGATGCTGCTTATAGATTTTATCATACCGGCGGGCTTTTGTTTGCGAGTGATTTTTTAGAAATAGCTAAAGAAGAATGCTTACACTTTAGTCTATTAAACGACGCTTTAAATGAGCTAGGATATAAATACGGAGATTTTGGGGTGCATACTAATTTATTTGATGCTATGAGAGCTACTAATTCTAGTTTTAAGGTTAGAATGGGGGTTGTACATAGGCATTTAGAAGCTTGTGGGCTTGATGCTAATCCTTTTGTGGTTAAAAAAATAAGCAGCACAAAACACCAAATAAAATCAAAATTATTAGAAGTTTTAAAAATCATCTTGCACGATGAAATAAACCATGTAAATAAAGGCGATAGATGGTATAAAAACGCAGGTGGGACAAATGAGAATTTTTGTGATTTACTCTTAGAATACAAACACCTAATAAGACCTATTAAAAATATGAATGAAAACGCTAGAATTATGGCTGGATATACCCAAGATGAATTAGATGAAATAAAAAAGAATTTTAATTAATATGCTAGATAAAATATCAAATCAAATATCAATTTTAAAAGACTTAGAACTAATTTATAATAATAATAAAATTAATTTTGCAAAAGGCTTTGAATTCGCCTTAGATTACGATGAATTATTAGCAAAATTAAATGATTATAATTTAGAAGAATTAGAGCAAATCTCAATTAATTTAGAATATTTGCAAAAAAATTATATAAATGAAATATTGTTTTTAGAAAATGCACTTAAGGATAAATAATGTTAATTTATGGATTAGATTATATAAAAAATCAATTTACAGCTTTAGAATTTGAATTAGGACTTAGTGTAAATAATGTAAGTTGTGTAAAATTTAGCGAAGAAATATTAGCAAAGCCAAATATTAAAAGAGCTATATTTTGCGATACTTTAAGTGAAGTTTTGCAATCAAATGCAGCACTTTGTGAATACATTATCCCAAATGCTAAAATCTTAAAAGACAGCGTATTTTTAGCAGAAAAATATTTATTTGATAGTAAGATTTTATCTTTTATAAAAGATACTAGCGATATTGAAAAAGCTGCTTTAATAGGCGTTGATGCGGTGCTTTTTTGCGATTTTAAAGACTGCAAGGATTATTATATTTAATCTAGGAATTTCCTAGATTAATTAGCAAAAATTCTAATCCCGACATCAATTACTACAAGTATTATTAATATACTTAATAAAGTAATTAATGCTGCGTTAGACTTGGGTTTTATCTCGCTTTTAGCTTTTTCAATTTTCTTTAATTTATCATTTAATTGATATTCAAATTTATTTTGCTCTTCGCTTAATTTTTTAATTTGTTCTTTTAACTCTTGATTTCTAGTTTTAAGCAAACTTGAAAGCTCGTTTTCTAATTCGTTGATAGTATTTGCATCAACTTTTATTAATTCTTTACTTGTTTTATCCATTTTAATCTCCTTTAATGTTTTTATTAAATTCTAAACAATGAAAATTATCGCTAAAGCCAAAAAATAGATATTTAATGGCATTTGCGTATTTAATATCGCTAAATTCATCTACTCCAAATTCCATCAAAGCCCTTGATTGTTTTTTAAAGCTATGTTTTAGATTAAGTTTATCAAAATAAAAGCACAATTCATCATAATTTACATTCCAAGTAATATCACAATTTGCAAATAATTCTTCTAAATTAGCGTTAAATGGGTCAATTAATTGATGGTTTTTAAATATTCTTAAACTAAACTCATCATTTAAATATGTAGAAAAATAATCAAATGTTAAAAAATAAAATTCCTTACACTTCTTATCTAAAGCACTTAAAAAATCATATATCATAGGAGAAAATTCCAAGCGTTTTTCAAGTTTATCTTGTAAATATTCATAACTATTTTTATGCTCTTTAAAGATTATTTTGCCATTTTCAACGAAGCCAAATTTATGATTATCATAAAGCTCACAAGCAAAAGCGTCAAATAATTCATTTGCGATAAAAAAGGCATTATCACTACTAAAATCATCAAAATAATAATGTTTAAATTCCACATTCAAATTCTTTTTTTGTAAAGCCCTTAGATTGTCGTGTGGCTCTATGATTTTTACATTAATTTGCTTATAAATTTCAGGGCGTTTATCTTTTAAATATGTTAAAAAATCTTTTAATAAATACCCTTCATTTGCACCGATTTCTACTATATCAATAGGTAGTTTTAAAATCTTTTCATCAACTAAAAAAATAAATCTTTTAGCACACAAAAAGCCAAAAAGCTCTCCAACGCTAACAGCTGTATAAAAATCCCCATCTTTACCAACTTTTACACCTTTTTTATAATACTCTTTACTCCAAGTATCAAAATATTTACTAAAAATCAATTAAAAGCCTTTGCGTTGAATTTATTTACAAAATCAAGTGGGTCAACACTAACGCCTTTTATAGCAATTCCAAAATGAAGATGAGGCCCACTAACCCTGCCAGTATCTCCACTAAGTCCTATAATATCTGATTGTTTTACAAAATCACCCACTTTTACATTAATCTTGTTTAAATGATAATATTGCGAATAAATTCCGTATCCATGGTCAATCACAACGCTACCACCTGAATAATATCTATCTTTTGCAATAACTACTACTCCATCATTACTAGCTGGAATGCTAACTCCAATTGCTGCTCTAAAATCAGTGCCTGAATGATAACTCTTAAGAGTGTTTTCAAACACCCTAGCACTTCCAAAAGGGCTTGTAATAACGCTATCTAAAGGGATTATGAAAGGCTTATTAATATATGCTTTTTCGGTGCTTTTTGCATAGATTTTCACTGCTTCATCGTATTCTTTAGCAATTCTTTCTTGAAGCTTTTTGTTTGGCTTAATAATTGATGGCTTTGCAAGTTTAATTTGCTCTTTTTTATATTCTCCTTCAAGCACTTTAAGGCTATATTCTTGATTGTCTAAAGTAATATTTAAAGTTTTACCACTAGAACGATAATTTGGGGCTAAAATTAATAAGGTTTTATTATTTATCGGATATTTTGTGTAAGTGATTTCGCTTTTACTAATTATTGGATTTTGAATGCTAATATCAACTTTACCATTTATTAGATTATTTGATAGCAAAAATGTTGTAAAAAATGAGATAAAAAATAATTTTTTCATAAAATTCCTTAGTAATTTAATATAGAAAAGATTAGCAAAATAGCATAAATATTGAGTTTTTGCCACTTTTTGATTATCATTATCTTATATATTTTATTTTATTTTAAGTTTTAGGGACTAAAATCATTTTTGAAAACGAAAGGATTTTTAATGGATAAAGCTAAGGTTTTAAGTGAAGTTTTAGAATACATTACAATCACTCATCACACAAGTGGTAGATTAAGACTTGATATATCTAGCAAGATAAGAGAATTAAAAGACTTAGAAAGCTACAACATTGATGAAGTTTTTAATCTAAAAGGGATTAACGAAGTTAAAGTTAATAAAATCTTAGGCAAGGTTACTATTTTATATGATGATAAAATCATATCAAAACAAAGCCTTGATAATTTAATCAATGCAAAAAACATTGATGAGATTAACCTAGCTTTAAAGGAGCTTAACATTGCTTGAGCTAAGATTTGAAAACCAAGAGTTTTTGCAAGAACTAGAAAACAGCGATATAAGAAGAGCTTTTGAGCTAGATTTAACTAGCATAAAATTATATGAGTATTATGCTAATTGCTTTAATGATGGTATTTTAAAAGATATTTTAAATGCAAAAAAGCAATTAAATCAATTGTTAATTAGCGATAATAATGCTTTATTGGTTGAGTGCAGTTTAAATGATGCTTATTTGCTACTTTTAGCAAAAGAATTTGAAATCGTTCAAGCTTATAAAATAGCGGCTAATGTTTGCAAAGATGAAAAGCTAAAAGACCTTATTTTTAGACTTTGGGCTAGTTCGGTTAATGAGTATCAGGTGGCTTTAAGAAAAAGCCTTGCGACTAATGAATTTAATGTAGATTCTTTAGTTAGTAATTTTTTAAAAGATATTTTAAAATAAAGGAAGATTATCATGCCAATTCCATTCATATTAGGTGCAGCATTAGGTGTAGCTGCAGTAACAATTTATAATAAAAAAGATAGTATTAAAAAAAGTATAAGTGAGTTTAATTCTCAAGATTTTGCAAAAAGTGCAGGAAAAATGACAGAAAATGCAATTTTAAAAATCTCAAAACTTAAACCTTGTTGCAAATGCGAGAAAGAAGTAGCTAAAAAAAGCTCTAAGAAGTAAAAATTATGCTTACATCAAGTAGAGTTCCGAGTGATCATTTATTAAGCTCTAGTCTTAATAATTTTTTTACAACTCAAGATTTAAAAGCAAGTTTAAAAGTAGGAGTTACTAGCTATTTTGCAATTAAAACAAGCAATGATATAGCTAGGAAAGATTATAAAAACGCAATAGTTTCTGGAATTAGTGGAATTTTAATTAATCAATTTTTAGGAGAAAATAAAATGACAAATAATAATAATCCATATTTAAACAATAATCAAAATTATAATGTTAATCAAGGATATAATAATCAAAATTATTCTTATAATCCATATTTAAATAATGTTTCAAACAATAATTTAAATAATACTGCAAACAACAATCAAAATACAGGCTTTTTAAGTTCGCTAACAACTCAAGGAACAGGGCTTTTTGGCTCTCCTTTAGTAAAAGGAATTTTAATTGGTGCTGCGGTTACTTATTTATTAAGTAATAAAGATGCAAAAGATACTTTAGCAAAAGGTGTTGCAAAAATTCAAAGTTTTGCTAGTGCTGCTATTGAAGAATTTAAAGAGCAAGTAGAAGATGCAAAAGCTTCAATGCAAGAATAATTGTAAGGTTATTCATCACTCTAAAAATCGTCTTAGAATTAGGCTAAATACGCTTAATAATCTAAGCGATAATCATTTATTAGTAAGTGAGTTTAATCTTAATTTTTCTGGTGTTTTTGTAAGTGTTAATAATGCTTCAAAAAGCTTAGTTTTTACAAGTTCAAAAGAAATTGATAATAATTTAGCTCAAAAAATATTAGATTTTTTTAGCACTTATGAAATTAAGCAATTAAAAAAAGCAAAAGAAACTCCAAGTAAGGCTATGATTTATTCATCTATTTTAGCTTTAGCAAATAGCTATAAAACAAGCCCTATTTATGATGGTTTTGTTTCTAGTGCAACTGCATTGCCTTTATTAAAAGAAGGAACTTTAGAACTTATTGAAAATGGTTTAACTTCAAAAGTATTAGAAGCAGCAGCAGTAGGAGTTTCTTTATATAGAAAAGATTATAAAGCAGCAAATAGCACTAATTTAATGCTAAATATTGGCGAATATATTGAAGAAAGCGTAGTAGCAAAAAGTGATGATTTGATAAAAGAACTAGCAAAACCACAAATAACTCACGCTTGGGTAGAAGTTAATCAAGAGCTTGTTAAAAAAAGTGCGAAAGATTTGGTAGTAGGGGATATTGTAGTGGTATCTCAAGGAGATAATATAGCAGTTGATGGTTATATTGTTGATGGGATTGCTAGTATTAATCAAGTTTCTATGACAGGAGAAGCCCAAGCAGTTACTAAAAGTCGTGGAGATAGGGTTTTAAGTGGAACCGTGGTAGTTGAAGGTCGTATTAAAATATGGGCTGAAAGCGTTGGAGAAAATACATCAACGGCTAAGATTTTACATTATATGAAAGATTGCTTAGAAGAAAAATCAAAAATAGGGCAAAAAGCTTATAAATTAGCAGATAGTTTAGTGCCTGTTACTTTAGGACTTGCTGGACTTGCATATTTATATAAAGGAAGTGCAGCGATGGCTAGTGTGCTTCAGGCTGATTATTCTTGTGCTTTAAAACTAGCAACTCCTGTGGCATTTAAAAGTGCTATTTCTTATGCAGGAAGAAGACAGATATTGCTTAAAGGTAGCACAGCTTTAGAGAATTTAAGCTCGGTTGATACTTTTGTATTTGATAAAACAGGCACATTAACTTATGGGGACTTAAAAGTTGAAAGCGTTCATGTATTTAGTCCAAAATATGATGAAAAAACCTTACTAAATCTTAGTGCAAGTGCTGAAGAGCATTATTTTCACCCTGTTGCAGAAGCTATAGTAAAGGCTGCTAAAGAGCGTGGATTTTCTCATATTAATCACGGAGAAGTGGAGTTTATAGTAGCACACGGCGTTAAAACTAGCATTGATAATGAAGAAGTAATAATTGGCTCAAGGCACTTTTTAGAAGATGATGAAGGTGTTGATTTTTCTAGGGCTAATGCAAATATTAAAGAGCTTTTAGATAAAGGCTTAACTCTTTTATATGTAGCAAAATCTAAAGAATTATTAGGCGTAATTGCTATGAAAGATGAAATTAGAAGCAATGCTAAAGAAGTCTTAGCAAAGCTTAAGCAAAACGGCGTAAAAGAATTAGTAATGCTAACAGGCGATATTGAAAGTAGGGCTTTAGAAGTTGCAAAAGAACTTGGAATTGATAAGGTTTATGCAGAGCTTTTACCACAAGATAAAGCAAATATTTTAGCTAGTTTAAAAGCTCAAGGCAAAAAAGTAGCCTTTATAGGCGATGGTATAAATGACGCTCCGTCGTTAGTTCAGGCTGATGTTGGAATTTCTATGCAAAAAGGTGCTGATTTAGCAAAAGCTAGTGCTGATATTGGATTACTAAGAGATGATTTTGCTTGTATTTTAGAAGCAAAAGTTATAGCTAATGAAACTATGAAAAAAATTGATAAAAACTTTAGCACAACGGTATGGGTTAATTCATTCATATTAGGTGCTGCAACACTTGGTTTATTAAGCCCAGCAGCTACTGCATTTGCTCATAATGGCACAACTATTGGCTTATTGGCTAATGCTATAAAACATAAGCAATTATTTTAAATTATATTAGGAATTTGATTTTAAATTCCTAATTTTTCTTTTTAATTATTCTTTAAAATTTAAATCTTTTAATTTTTATAAAACATTAAAATAATTATGTGTAAAATTGGCATTTTAAAGGAGTTAAAATGAAAAACAAATATGTTTGGATTGTTGTAGCGATTTGCTTTTTGCTTTTTGCGAATGTTGTTGGATTTTTGGATTTAGCCATAGTTTTAGCGGCTATATTTTTAGGTGTTAGACTTGGTGGAATTGCCATTGGCTATACTGGTGGGATTGGAGTTATTTTATTAGGTATTTTGTGTGGTATAAAACCAGGCGAAATTCCAACTTCGGTAATTTTAATCATTATGTCAGTAATTGCAGCAATTTCGGCTATGCAATTAGCAGGCGGGCTTGATTATTTGGTGCATATTGCTGAAAAAATACTTAGGAAAAATCCTAAAAAAATCAATTATTTAGCTCCTAGTATTACTTATTTTTTAACTATTTTAGCAGGGACAGGGCATACTGCGTTTTCTATGATACCAGTAATTGTTGAGGTTGCAAAAGAGCAAAATATTAAGCCAAAAGCTCCACTTAGCCTTGCAGTTGTATCAAGTCAAATAGCAATTACTGCAAGTCCTGTTAGTGCAGCTGTTGTTTATCTTAGTGGTGTGCTTGAGCCTTTTGGGTATTCTTATTTAACATTATTAAGCATTTGGATAGGTAGCACTTATTTAGCTTGTATGCTTAGTGCGTTTTTGGTAACTAAGTTTTCAAATCTTGATTTAAGTTCTGATGAGTATTATCAAGAATTACTTAAAAAAGGTGAAATAGTAAAAAAACAAAGTACTCAAAAAGAGATTATTAAAGGTGCTAAGACTAGCGTTGTGATTTTTGTTATTGGCGTTTTAGCTGTTGTTTGTTATGCGACTTATATTTCAGGCTTAAAAGCTGATGAGATAATTATTCCAAGAGATAGTGCTATTATGTGTGTAATGCTTAGCATTGCTACTTTTATTGTATTAAGCACTAAAATCAATACTTCAAAAATCATTGAAACAAGTGTATTTAAGAGCGGTATGAATGCTTGTGTTTGTGTTTTAGGTGTTGCGTGGCTAGGAGATACTTATGTAAGCGCTCATAGTAATGAAATAAAAGAATTTGCTAAAGGCTTAGTAGAACAATATCAATTCTTATTAGCTTTTGCCTTTTTCTTTGCTAGTATGCTTTTATATTCTCAAGCAGCAACTGCTAAAGCAATAGTTCCATCAGTAATTGTTGCACTTGCATTAAATGAAAACCCAGAAAACGCAAAAATAATCATCGCTTCTTTTGCAGCAGTTTCAGCACTCTTTGTGTTACCAACTTACCCAACATTACTTGGTGCGGTTGGAATGGATGATACAAAAACTACTAGGATAGGAAAGTATGTATTTAACCATTCTTTCTTTATTCCAGGCGTTTTAATGATTGCTTTAAGCGTTGCTTTAGGATTTTTATTTGTAAAATTTATTTAAAAAAAACTTGAAATTATCATTATTTTTTGTATAAAATGTATCCTTTTTCAAAAAAGGATACATTATGAAACGACTTACTTGGAGTAATAGACTTACATATATTTTAACCGTTGCAGGTGCTACTATTGGATTTGGAGCTACTTGGAGATTTCCTTATATGGTAGGAGAAAATGGTGGTGGTGCTTATGTTTTATTATTTATAATAGCTATGTTTTTAGTCGGTGTTCCTATTATCTTAGTAGAAAATATAATAGGCAGAAGAATGCATAAAAATAGCGTTGATTGTTTTAGTAAAAAATGGCAATTTGTTGGGTATTTAGGGCTATTTGGAAGCTATGCAATTATGGCTTATTATATGGTTTTAGGTGCTTGGGTAATTAGCTATATTGTTAATATTATTATGTCTATGTTTAATTTAGGCGGGCTTGATTTAACTTCAGTAATTACAGCAGAGCAAACTAGCTTACATTATCAAAAAAATATAGAAAATGACCCTTTAATGATAGGAATTTATACATTTATTTTTGTATTTATTAATTGGATTATTTTAAGGCGTGGAGTTATTGATGGAATTGAGCGTTCTGTTAAGTATCTAATGCCGCTTTTGTTTTTATGTCTTATTGCTATGGTTATTAGAAATGTTACTTTAGATGGGGCAATTGAAGGGATTAAGTTTTATTTATATCCTGATTTTAGCAAGATTACACCTAGTATATTTTTATATGTTATAGGACAAGTATTTTTTGCTTTATCGCTTGGATTTGGGGTTATGATTACATTATCAAGTTATCTTGATAAAGGCGAGGATTTATTAAAAACAGCAATTATTACAGGTATTGTAAATACTCTTGTAGCGGTTTTAGCAGGATTTATGATATTTCCTTCTTTATTTTCTTTTGGATTAAGTCCTGATGCTGGTCCATCATTAGTATTTAAAACCTTACCAATAGTGTTTTCTCATATGCATTTTGGGGATTTCTTTGCTATAGTGTTTTTTGTTTTATTATTAACAGCTGCACTTACTACGAGTTTGCCTATTTATCAAGTAATTATTTCTGTATTAGAAGAAAAATTTAAAATCTCAAAAAATACAGCGATTAATTTAGTTTTAGGTGGAATTTTTATATTAGGAAATACTCCTGCTTTATTAAGTTATGGAGTGCTTGATAATGTTTTAATTTATGGAAGAAATATTTTTGATACATTTGATTTTATTAGTGGAAATATTTTATTTGTAATTACAGCTTTACTTTGTGTAATTTATGTTGCTTTTGTTTTAGGTAAAGATGAAGCTTTAAGAGAAATTAGCAATAATTATGAACTTAAAAATCCACTTTATAAAGCTTGGTTTTATTATATAAAATATTTTATTCCTATTGTAATTATTGTAATTTTTATAAGTGGTTTTGAGAATTTAAAATCATATATTTTGGGATTTTTTAATTAAATATTTTACGATTTAGCATTAGCTAAATCGTAAGTATAAATTATTTTTTGTTTTCTACTTTTTCTTTTTTGTTGTGTTTTGATTTTTTAGCTTCTTTACTTTTTTTATTTTTCTTAGCTTCTTTTTTTGCCTTTTTAATTTCTTCTTTTGTTTGTTTTACTTCTTCTTTAACTACTTCTTTTTTTTCTTCTACTTTATCGCTAACTTGTTTTACCACTTCTTCTTTAGCTTTTGCTTCTTCTACTACCTTTTGCTCACTTTTTTCTAATATTTTTTCAGCTTTTGCGCCATTGATACATTCAGCACTTTTGCAATCTAAAACATCAACTGCAGGAATTTCAGCAGCACATAAATTAAGGCCTATAAAGGCAACTAATGACAAACATACTTTTTTCATTTTTATCTCCTTTTAAAAAAGTCGCGAAATTGTAGGAGCGAATTATTAAAAATGGTTAATAAGAATAAATTATTTTTATCAACATTAATTCTAATTGATAATAATGAAAAAAATAATAAGTATCATTTAGATTTTATTTATTTATAACTCATACAATAATGAGTAAAATTATTATAAAGGTTATCTTGTGAAAAAAATATTTTTGCTTATTTTTGCTATTTGTATATCTTTAATAGCTAGAGATGATGTTGATTATTTCAAGGAAAAAGATTTAATTATAGAAAAGCTAAATAAAGGTTTAGAAGCCTATAAAAAAGGTGATGCAAAAACTGCAAGACAACTTGCAAGTGAAGCTTATTTTCAACATTTTGAAAATATGGAAGGTCCTATTGGAAGAAATATTGGTAGAAAAGGCTATTTGATGGAGAGAAAATTTACCAATCTTCGTGGTTATTATGGGCGTGGAGAAAATATAGGCAAAATTGAAGCTTTAATAGATGGTTTGATATTTGATTTAGAAGAAGTAACGCCAGTTATACAAAATGGCTTTAAAATAGTTGCAGTAGCGTCTGATCCAAATTATGATAAAGCAAAAGCTGAAATGAATGCAAGAGAGAATTTGTTGAAAACTTGCATTGAAGGTGAGATGATGTTTGGAGCAGATGAAAATAGTGCAAAAACTAAATGTGAAGAACAAAAAGCAGCAGAATTAGCCCATCTTAGCAAAGAAGCAAGTGGAGAAATCACAAAACCAACTATGCAAAAAGAAGTTTATGATAGTTTAGAAGACCTTCAAGCAGCAGCTGCGATTGATCCAAAATTACAATATGTATATGATTTATTAAGTGAGAAATTTGACGAAGCTATTCAATACAATAAGCAAGGAGAATTTACAAAAGCAGCTGATACAATTGGCGTTGCAAGAGAAGAAATATATATAAATACAAATATTGAAATTCTAATAAATGCAACAAAAAATCTTAATATGAGAAGCAAGTTAAGAAGTTTTGGCAGTGATATTCGCGAAGGAAAAGTAACTGAAAGCGATATGAGAGCTAGAAGTGAAGAGATATTAGATTCTATATTTGATGTAATGACTAAAATAGATGCTAGTAATTTAGATAAATTAAAATTAGTTGGATATGTTGATGAGACTAAGAATGTAGATTATACTCAAGTTGCAACTGATATTAAAATAGCTTTAAATAAAATAGTTCAAGACTATGAAACAATGGGAGAAAAAGCAAGTATTGATGCTCTTCAAAATATATATTTAGATATTTTTGAAGCAAAAGGAATGGAGAGTAAAATTGGTGCTGTTAATTCAAATATAAAGCTTGAAATAGAAGCAAAATTTACTAAAGGAACAGCACTAATTAAAAGTAAGGCTTCTAAAGATGAGTTAATTGCTAATTTTGATGAGTTAAATAAATTAATTGAAAGTCAGTTAGATAAAATCAATGATACAAGTGTTTGGTTTTTATTTATATCATCACTTACTATTATTTTAAGAGAAGGTTTAGAAGCTTTAATAATAGTAGTTGCAATAATTTCATATATTATTCAAAGCGGTAATAAAGACAGATTAAATATAGCTTATTCAGCACTTGGTAGTGGTGTTGTTTTATCATTTATCACTGCTTTTATAGTTTCATATTTTATTAAAAATTCAGGACAAAGTAGAGAGCTAATAGAAGGTGTAACAATGCTAATTGCTGTTGTTTTATTATTTTATGTTGGCTTTTGGCTACTTAGTAATGCAAGAAATAAAAAATATGCAAGTAATTTAAAAGAGCAAGCAAGACTAGCTATTACAAATGGTAGTGCTAAAACATTATGGTGGACCGTGTTTTTAGCAGTATTTAGAGAAGGTGCTGAAACAATATTGTTCTATCAAGCATTATTGATTGATTCTGGTTCTGGTGCTGGACTTAGTGCTGTTTTAGGTGGTTTAGCTCTTGGTATTGTTATATTAGTAGTTTTATATTTCTTACTTAAAGCTGGTGCAATTAGAATTCCTATAAAACAATTTTTCTTAATAACCTCAATTATTATTTTTTATATGTGTTTTGCTTTTACAGGCAAAGGGATTATGGAACTTGTTGAGGGCAAGGTCTTAACTCCACATCTCATACCAATGCAATTTGAAAGCATTACTTGGTTAGGATTATATCCTTATTATGAGAGCTTAATTTTACAGGCAATAATCCTCGTCCTATTAATAGGAGGAGTTGTTTATATGCAAATCAAATCAAAGGAGAAACAATGAAAAAATCATTGCTTAGTTTAGTAGCAGGTGCTTTTTTAGCGTCTTCAGTGTTTGCAGGAGAAGTTGAAATTCCTACAATTGATGGTGCAGAAAGCTATAAATTACACGGAATGGAAATAGCAGCTGTGTATCTTCAACCAATTGAAATGGAGCCAAGAGGTATTGATTTAGCAGCGTCTTTAGCTGATATTCACTTAGAAGCTGACATTCACGCTCTTAAAGAAAATCCAAATGGTTTTCCTGAAGGTTTTTGGATGCCATATCTTACAATTGGCTATAAATTAACTAACCTTGATAATGGTAAAACAAAAGTTGGAAAACTTATGCCAATGGTAGCTGATGATGGTCCTCACTATGGTGCAAATATTAAAATGGATACAGGAATTGGTAATTATGAATTAGAATTTGTAATTGATAATCCTGAAAAACAAGGTTTTGGTCGCCACGTAGATAAAGAAACAGGTGTTGGCGAGTGGTTTGATACATTTAATGTTAAATACAAATTCAAATACACAGGAACACCTGATAAATAAAACTTAAAATATAGAAAGCTTAGGCTTTCTATAAAAAATATACAAAAATAAGGACAATAATGAGTATATATTTTGTGCATATATTTTTAGAGTGCTTTTTAGTTAGTTTTTTTACAGCTTTTTATGCTAAAAATTCATCATTAAAATTAAATATTATTTTTACTTTAGTTGGTTTTATTTTTGGATATATTTTATTTTATATATTCCACTATGAAAAAGTAGATAGAATAGGGGTATTAACAGCTAATATAATTTTATTAGTTACTTTATTTTTTAGCTTAATTAAATTAGTAATTTTTAAAAATAATTCTTTATTTGCTTATATATTAAGCTTTTTTATATCTTTAGCAGCTTCTTTAAAATACTTTTTATTATCAGTTGCTTATCCTATATTTTCATCAAGCTTATTAGATACTCAAGGGATTTTAAATTTTGGCTTTATTTTATTAGCTATTTTTATTTGTATTATTTTTTATATTAATTTTCTTTTTGCTAATTCAAATTCATTTTCAAAATCAAGAATTTGTATTTATGTAATTTTTGCAATTATGTTTTTAAATACTGCTTTTGCTGAGATTATGTATTATCTAATTAGAATTGGAGTTAGTGATAGCTCTATTTTGCTTAGTTATATTACTAAGAGTAGATATTATGCCGAGTTTTATTATTATATTTGCTTGATTTTAGGTATTATTTATGTTGGCACTTGCTTAAAAAA
The DNA here is from genome assembly GCF_020137635.1 of Campylobacter sp. RM12642. NCBI lineage: Bacteria > Pseudomonadati > Campylobacterota > Epsilonproteobacteria > Campylobacterales > Campylobacteraceae > Campylobacter > Campylobacter sp. RM12642. The sequence continues at coordinate 13,839 of NZ_JACGAT010000022.1, read as the reverse complement.
TAGACCAAAATATAGAGAAAAAGCTTGTGATTTTGACATAGAATATAGAAAAAATATCGCAAAAACTTTTAGTATAAATTCTCATTTTACTATTCATTTTATATTAAGTATTAGTGCTGCTTTAGTTATGTTATTTTATGATTTAGTAGATTCTAAACCTATTCAAGTTGATGAGCCAAAAATCATTACTCCTAAAAATAAAGATTATTTTGAATTTGATGCTAAAGATATTCAAGATGGTAAATTATATCGCTATGCTTATATTTCTAGCTCTGGTAAGGAAATTAGATTTTTTATAATTAATCGCCACGCAGGTAAGCAAACTCCTGTAGTAGTATTTGATGCTTGTAGTATTTGTGGGGATAATGGCTATGTTATGAAAAATAATGAATTATTATGTGTAGCTTGTAATGTTAGGATATTTTTACCTAGCGTAGGTAAAGAAGGTGGTTGCAATCCAATTCCTTTAAAATTTGAAGTTATTAACGATAAGATAATTGTGAAAGTAAAAGATGTATTAGGTGGGGAAAACTATTTTAGTAAAGTAGTTGAAATGCAAGTTCAAGACCCAGTAAATAAAGAGAAATTTCTAAACACAAAAGCTAAGAAAACCTATATTTATAATGGTATTAGCTATTATTTTAATTCTGATGAAAGTTATCAAGAATTTAAAAAAGACCCATCAAAATTTGTAAGCTCAAGTGATAAAGCTTTATTTTTGATTGAAAGAAGAAGTTAGGAGTAAAAATGTTTTTAAGAATAGTAAAAAAATCAATTTTAGGCAATCCTATTCAAAAATTATTAAGTTTTGCGACTATTTTTTTAGCTTGTTTGCTCCTTGCTTGTATGCTTAATATAACTCTTGGGGTTGGCAATCAGCTAGGAAAAGAGCTAAGAAATTATGGAGCAAATATTAGTGTTTTACCACAAGGCTCATCTTATAGTATTGAAGTTGGTAATAAAAGCTTTAAATTACAAAGCGAAAGTAAATTCCTAAATCTTGATGATTTGAGAAAAATTAAAGATATTTTCTGGTCAAATAATATAACAGCAATAGCTCCATTTAAACAACGCCAAGTAGAATTTCAAGGCAAAAAAATCAGTATCTTAGGCACATATTTTAATAAAGAATTAGTCATAGAACAAGATAAATTTGGTAATAAAACCGTGGTATTTGATACTGGATTTTTATCTCTTTTACCTTTTTTAAAGACTGATTTAAATTTTGTAAATGATAATAGTTTAGAAAATGAAGTAAATATAAGTGAAAAATTAGCAAATTCTTTAAATCTTAAAGCTAACGATACTTTCAAAGTGCTTATAAATGATAAAGAAGTAGAGTTAAAAGTAGTTGGCATTGTGAGTAATTTGGGTGATTATGAAGATAAAATTTTAATTAACATAGATAGATTAAATGATATTTTAAATGAGCCAAATACTTATGAAAGAGCAGAAGTATCAGCTCTAACAATTCCAGAAAATGACATAGCTCATAGGGCAAGATATGATATAAAGAGTTTAAATCAAGTAGAATTTGATAATTGGTATTGCACGGCTTTTGTAAGCTCTATTGCATATCAAATTGAAGAAAATTATAAAGGAGCAAGTGCAAAAGCTGTTAGTAAAGTAGCAGATGCTGAAAGCTCTATCGTTAAAAAAATTCAAGGTCTAATGGGAATTATTTTTATCATATCTTTAATTGTCGCAAGTATTGCAGAAGCGTCTTTAATAAATAGCGATGTTTATAGAAGAAAAAAAGAAATAGGTTTGTTTAAAGCATTAGGCGCTAGTAATTTACAAGTTTATTTGGTTTTTGCAATTGATTATTTGTTTGTTAGTTTAATTGCTAGTATTTTTGGTGCTGTATTTGGATTTTTTGTAAGTGATATTATATCTTATAGTATTTTTTCTCATAGTATTGAATATAACTTTATAATTATATTTATTTGTATGTTTTTTGCTAGTTTGGTGGCTTTACTTGGCTCATTAATAGCTACTAAGAATTTTGTAAATCTTGAAATAGTTGAGGTGTTATATGAGCGTAAATAACTTTTTTTTCACACAAGTTAAAAAGAGTATAGTTTTTTCAAAGCAAAGATTAATAATAGTTTTAATATCAATTTTTATAGGAACTTGCGTTACTAATGCTTTTTTAAATATATATTTTGATATTGACAATAAAATGAGTAAAGAGCTTAAAAGTTACGGGGCAAATATGCTAATTAGTTCTAAAAGTGATGATTATTTAGATATTAAAGAAGCTAATTTAATTAAATCAAAAATTAGTAAAGACAAATTATTAGCTTATTCTCCTTATTTATACTTTAGCCCTGTTTTTTCTACAAGGCAATTAATAGTGGCTGGGGTTGATTTTGATGAATTTAAAAAAATCAATAAGTTTTTATTAGTTAAAAAAGGTAGCCTAAGTCAAAGCGAATATTCAAAAGATAATAGTATTTATTTAGGTATAGACTTAGCAAATACGCTAAAAAAAGACATAAATCAAAAACTACCTTTAACAATAGTAAAAAATGGTATTCCTTATGAGAAAACTTATATTATAAAAGGGATTTTTTCTACTGGAGATGAGATTGACGCTATGGCTTTTATCAATTTAAATTCTGCTAAAGATTTATCAGGTATTAATGATAAATATTCTTATGTATCTTTAATAGTTGATGATGATTTTGAAAACCTATCAGAGCTTAGCAAAATAGCAGTAAGCAATAATGCAGAATTAAAACCAATTTTAAGTGTTAGTTTAAAAGAAGGAGCAATTTTAGAAAAAATAAAAGGTCTTATGTTTTTGATTTCTATTGTTATTTTAATAATTAGCTCAACAAGTGTTAATACAACTCTTAGTTCAATTATTTTTTCAAGAAAAAAAGAAATAGCATTGCATTTAGCTCTTGGGGCTAGTTTTAAAGATATAGCAAAATTATTTGCTTATGAAGTATTTATTTTAGCTGTTGTTTCATCTTTATTAGGCACTATTGGTGGGTATTTTTTAGCACAGATTTTAGGCAATATTATTTTTAATGCTAGTATAGATTTTAGATTAAGTGCTTTTGTGCTTTCAATTTTTATATCGTTATTTTTTGCATCATTTGCTGCGTATTTTCCGATAAAAAAAGCATTGCAAATAGATATAGTAGGTAATTTAAGAGGAGAATAAATGAGTATTATTAAGGTTAGTAATTTACATAAAAGATTTGATAAAGCCCATGTTTTAAAAGGTCTTAATTTTGAATTAAATAAAGGTCGTTGGCTTAGTATTGTAGGTAAGAGTGGTAGTGGAAAAACTACGCTTTTAAATATTTTATCATTGCTTGATAATGCAAGTGAAGGCGAATACTTTTTAGATGGTATTAATGTAACTCATTTAAGTGAAGCTGATAAACAAAGAATAAGAAGAGAAAAAATAGGGCTTATTTTTCAACAATTTCATTTAATACCTTATTTAAGCGTATTAGAAAATGTTATGTTAGCTCAATATTATCATTCAAGTATTGAAGAAAATGATGCTAAGAAAATCTTAGATAAAGTAGGATTATTAGATAGATTAGAGCATTTACCTAGCGAATTAAGTGGTGGTCAGCAACAACGCCTTTGCATAGCTAGAAGTCTTATTAATAATCCAAATATTTTATTAGCTGATGAGCCTACTGGCAATCTTGATGAAGAAAATGGAGAAATAGTTTTAGATATATTTAAAAAATTAAGAAGCGAAGGCAAGACAATTATATTAATTACTCACAATCCTGACTTGGCTAAAAATGGAGATGAGATAATTACCATTAAAGATGGACTTATAGTGAATGAATAAAATTCTAATAGTTTTAATACTTTTGTTTTTTGTATCTTGCGAAGATAATAAGCTAGTATTAAATAAACAAGCTCCTAATATTCTTGCAAAAACTACAGCTTTAAATAAAATAGAGTTAAAAAGACAAGGTATAGAATTGATAGAATTTTGGCAAAATGGTTGTGCTGCTTGTCTTAAAGTAATGGCTGGATTAAATGAATTTGCGAATGAAAATAATATTAGTATCTATGCAATTAATTCTATTGATGATTTAAATACTATTAAAAAACACGAATTAGAACACCAATATTCAAATATGATTTTTTTAAAAGATGAAGAAGACATTAGCTGGAGTAGGTATGATATTTTTGCTGTTCCGACTTTATTTATTTTAAAAGATGGAGTTTATGTGGATAAGGTATTAGGCGATAGAAGTTTGGAATTTTTAACTAATAAGATTAAGGAATATTTATGAGATTTTTTCTAGCAATTTTCATATTTTTACTTTGTGCTTGTAAAGATGAAGCAATGTTAGCTTTAAATTCAAAAGAGCCAATACATTTAAGTTATAGTGCGAAAGAACAAGCATTAAAGGGATTAAATGAGCCTTTTATGTTGTTTTTTTACACAAAGGATTGCGGTGTATGTGCTAAACAAATTCCTATCTTAAATGAGCTTAGTAAGGATTATAAAATTATTGCTGTATTAGGTGGTATGAGAGATTATGATATGGCAAAAGAAAGCTTAAAAGGTGTTACATTTGCTACTATTTATGAGAGTTTAGATGTTGAGTATTTAAGCAATGTAGTAGGTGGTGTTTGGGGTGTGCCTGCTATGTTTATTTACGATAAAGATGGAAAAATGGTTAAAAAATTTATATCGCTTACTCCAAAATCTGTCTTAGAAAATGAATTAAATATGTTGATTTAATATTAAAAACGCATAAGTAAAATCTAAAATATTTTGCATTTAAAAATAATTAAGAATTTAATTTGATACTTTAATATTTAAAATTAGCAAAACTTTAATTAGTATTACAAAACTAAAAGGTTTAGAGTTTAAGTTACTCTTCCTTTTAGTATAAATTTTATTAATTGTTTTCTAAAATACTTTTAGCTAGGGCTTTTGCTTCTTTATAATCTACCTTTCCACTGCCTAATAATGGAATCTCTTTTATCAAAATATATTTACTAGGTTTATAAATTGCTAGTATTTCGCTTTGTTTTATTAAATCTACAAAATAATCAAATTTTTCTTCACTACATTCAATTAATAAAACTACCATCTCACCTTTTTTATCATCTTCTAAAGAAGTAGAGCAGAGTTTTACTTCATCATTATTAATCACTTTAGCAACTTCGCTTTCAACAAGTCCTAAAGAAATCATCTCTCCACCAATTTTTGCAAACCTTGAATATCTATCTACAATGTATAAAAATCCATCTTCATCTAAATGTCCCTTATCCCCTGTGTTATACCATCTAATGCCATCTATTTCTTTTATAACTTCGGCAGTTTTTTCAGGATTATTTAAATATCCTTGCATTACTTGGTGTCCGCCTATTAAAATAAGTCCATCTTCGTTTGCTTTTAATTCTTCATAGCTTAGTGGATCAACTATTCTAATAGCAGTGCCAGGTAAAGGCATACCTACGCTTTTGTCTTTATTTGCTCTATGTAGTTGCCAATATGTGCTATCAAATTTATTAGGTAAATTCACACTTGCAACAGGTGTTGTCTCGGTAGCTCCGTAACCTTCGTAAATATTTTTTTTGAACTTTAGTTCAAAAGCTGATTTAATCTCGGGCTTTAATTTTTCAGCACCTGCAACTACAATTCTAAGGCTATCAAACATAATTTCATCTATTTTTTTATTTCTTGCATAAATTCCTAAAAATGTAGAAGTTGCACACATAATGCTAACATTATTTTTTACTATAGTTTTTGCAACGCCTAAAGCATCGGTAGGGTCAGCACAAGTTGCACTTTTTATCCCTTCTATTAAAGGCATAAAGGTAGTAACGGTTAGTCCAAATGCGTGAAATGGTGGTAAAGATGAGAGTATTACATCATCATCTTTTGCACAAATTATGCTAGAAATTGAAGCAATATTGCTTAAGATATTTTTATGGCTTAGCATAACTCCTTTAGGCATTCCTTCGCTACCACTACTAAATAAAATCGCAGCTGTTTTTTCATTGCTTAAATTCTTAGTAAATAAGGCTTGTAACATAAAGCTAGGTAAGATACTTATTAAAAAGAGTTTAAAGATAATATCTAGCTTTTCTTTTTTTATTGCTTTTATTAAATCTTCTAAATAAATGATATTTACATTTTCTAATTCTAATTTAAAGCCTTTATTTTCTAGCTTTTCTAAGAATTTAGATGATGTATAAATATGCTTTATATTTGCACTTTCTTTTGCTTGATTGATTGCTTTTATTCCTGCGGTGTAATTTAGATTTACTATGGTTTTTCCAGCAAATAAACTAGCTAGATTTACAAGCGTTGAAGCAAATGAAGCAGGTAATAATATGCCTATATTTTCATCATTAGGGATTTTTTTACTAAGCACTAGGCTTAATGCTAGGAGTTTTTTGTAGCTTATATCTCCTGCTAAAGGGTCGTTTATCGCTATATTTTGTGAGTATTTTTTAGCACTTAGGATAAAGGCTTTTTCTATTGTTTTTAGATTATCGCTTTGAGTTTTTGTAGCTAAGAATGATAGTTCAAATACTTTAGCTTTTACTAATTCTTTACTTGAATGTATGCTAAGGGCTGTTCCGAATGCTATTGCTATTTCTCTTTTACCGATTTTTTTATTTCTTAGATTGTATTCTTCATCACTTCTTGAAAACGAACTACCCCAAAGCCCGTGGATATAAAAAGGAATTATAATCCCATCATCTTCGCTTAAATCCTTGCACGCTAATTCAAATCCGCTTTTAAATTCGTTTAAATGTCCGTGTCTTGAGAGAGTTCCTTCAGGGAAAATACAAACAATTTCGCCTTTTTTGATATAGGTTGCAATTAATTCTAAGGCTTCTTTACTTGCAGCAGAGCTTACAGGGATTACTCCAAAATGCTTTATAAACATTCTAATATACCATTTTTGATAGTATTTTCTCTCCATTACAAAATGCACTTTTTTAGGGATTGCCATTTGTATGATAGCCCAGTCAATAAAGGAAATATGATTGCCTAATAATAACACTCCTTTATTTTGTGGGATATTTTCAAATCCTGCTACTAATAATCTATATTTTTGATAAAAAGCAAGGCTTACTATTATTCTTACTAAAGAAAAAGGCAGTTTTATTAATACATAAAAAGAGCCTAAAAAACTCACAACTACAATGAAATAAAACAAATATAAAACATCAATTTCTAAATAAGCAAAAAAAGTAGCAAGTATTACAAAACTTAGCATAAAAATATTTTGAATAAAATTATTTCCTGCTAAGACTATACCTAATTCATTTTCTTTAGCATTAAATTGTATTAAAGAATTAAGAGCGATTGTGAATATTGCCCCAGATATGCCAAATATAAAAAATACAAGTGCAAAGGCAAATAAATTATTAAGAAAGCTTATTAATAATGAGCTTAAAAATAATCCTAAAGCACCAAGCGGGATAAGCCCTAATTCAATGTAGTTTTTAGAAAATCTACCTGCAATTATTGAGCCTATAATAACGCCTATTGCACTAGCTGCCATTACGCCTTGCACATAAAAGGTGTTTAATTCATTTAGATGAAACTTAGCAAATACAGGAAAAGATACTAAATATAATTGAGAAATAGCCCAAAAGAAGGCAATTCCTATTATACATAGCCAAATTAATTTATTTTGAAATATTAAGCTAAGGTTGTTTTTAAGCAAAACTCCTTTTAAATAATCGTTTTTATTGAATGCTAAATTAGAATTTTCGCTTTTAACCTGCGGTAATTTAGACGCTAAAATAAATTCTAAAACACTAAAAGCTACTAGTAATAAGCCTAATGGAGCTACTTGAGTTAATATATCCTTACTCGTGCTAAACTCGTTTAATAATAATTCAAAACCTAAAGAAAATACAAGCATTCCACACAAAATAGCCACAATACTAACAGCATTTATAGCACCATTTCCCATAGCAAGTTGCTTGATGCCGACTAGTTCTTTAATATAACCATATTTAGCAGGAGAATATAAGGCTGATTGAATACCCATAATAAGCGTCATTATAAAGGCTAGATAAAAATAACCATTGTAATAACTAAAACAAATGATTGATACTAAAAATATATTTGCTAAAGCAGTTATTTTCATAACCTTATTTTTAGGGTATTTATCAGCTAAAAATCCTGATATTGAAAAGCTAAAAATATAAGGTAATAAAATTAAAGCATTAATAATTGCGGTTAAAAATAATTGCGCGCTGCCATCATAAATCTTATAAACCGTATTTTGAATGATGATTTTATGTCCTAAATCAACAAAAGCATTCAAAAACCCAACTAATAAAAATGCGATTATTCCATTGATTTTTAAAAAATCGTTTCTCATTTATAACCCCTAAGAAATAATTTATTTAACTATTTTTTTATTTTATTGTAAATTAGTTATAACGCTTTATAAGGTGGTTATAAATATGGTTGGTTTGATTGTTAATTGTTTTGGAATTTGAAAAATAAATGTATTTATGAGTATTTTTAGTTTTATTAAACGCTTAAAATATTTATAGGTAATAAAAGCTTATAATACTAAAAGTAATTTAGCTAGAATTGTTTAAAAATCTAAAATTAAAAAATAATTAGTGATTTTAAAAGTTATTACATTATTGATTTAGCTAAGGTATTAATTTAAGAATTTTAAATGTATGATTTAATTTCTTATTATTTATATTTTAAGTGATTTTTATACATAGTTAAGATAACTTATTTATTGTTTAAAAGGTTGTTTATATCTGATTTTTCAAGTCTATGTAGTAGCCATTCATCTTTTGTGTTAGCTCCTATTTTTTTATAAACTTCAAGACTTGGATAGTTGTCTTTAAGACAAACCCAATCAATTCTTTCATAATCATTTTGATTAGCTATTTTAGCTAGTTCTTTTATAAGTGCTTTTCCTATTCCTTTATTTCTGTATTCAACATCAACGAATAAATCTTCTAAGTAAATTCCACATTTTCCTAAAAATGTAGAGAAATTATTAAAATACAAAGCAAATCCAACAGGCTTTAAATCATAATAAGCTATTAAAACATAAGCTTTTTGTTTTATAAATAAGTTTTCTTTTAAAAGTTCTTTAGTAGCTACAACACTACTTGATAAGTTTTCATAATCAGCTAATTTTTTAATAAATTCTAAGATTAAATCTAAATCTTTTTCTGAAGCTTTTTGTATTGTAATCATTCTATAAACGAAATTCTATAAACGGAGAAAAATCTCCGTAATATTAGCGTTTAAGTTCTTTAATTCTTGCAGCTTTACCACGTAATCTGCGTAGATAGAATAGTCTTGAGCGTCTTACTTTACCATGGCGAACTACCGTAATACTTTCTAGACTATCAGAATAAATTGGGAATATTCTTTCTACTCCAACACCATTTGCACCAATTTTGCGAACCATAAAAGTTTCACCTGTGCCTTGACCACGACGAGCTATACAAATACCTTCAAAATTTTGAACCCTTGACTTATCACCTTCTTTAATATGAATAGCAAGTTTTAATGTATCGCCAGCTCTAAAATCAGGAATATTTTTTCCTTCAATTTGTTTAGCTTCAAACTGCTCAATATATTTATTTCTCATAGTTTTTCCTTAAATTATTGTGCTTAGCAAGTAAATCCGGGCGGTGGAATTTGGTCTTGCAAAACGATAGATGATTTTTTAAAAGGCTAATATTAGCGTGATTACCCTTAACAAAACTTGAAATTGAATAAAATTTCTTAAAAATATTATTTTTTTTATATTCAAATATAAAAGGTTTAGTAAAAGATGGAGCTTCTAATAAATAATTTTCAAAACTTTCTTCTACTAAGCTTTCTTGTTTTATTACTCCATTTATATTTCTAGCAATTGCATCGCACATACAAAGAGCTCCTAATTCCCCGCCCGTTAGGACAAAATCACCTATGCTAAAAACTTCATTAGCATAATTTTCATACACTCTTTCATCAATACCTTCATATCTTCCGCATACAAAAGTAATTTCATTTTTTAAGGCAAGTCTTTTAGCATCAATTTGTTTAAAAGGTTTTCCTGTAGGGCTTAAAAATATAATATGAGAATTTTTATAATTTTCTAAACAATCAAATAAAGGTTGGCAAGCCATAAGCATACCTGCTCCGCCGCTGATTTTCGTATCATCTACTTTATTATGTTTGTTTGTAGAATAATTTCTAGGATTGTCAAAATGTAGTTTTATAAGCTCTTTTTCTCTTGCAATTTTTAAAATGCTTTCATTAAAATAATTTTCAATTAGATTTGGAAATAAACTTATAAAATTAAATTTCATTATGAATTTTCTAAAATACTTTTAGAATTATTTACCTTGATAATATCACTTACTGAAATTATAAAATTATTGTGAAAAGGTATATAAAAACTCTTAGATAAGCCTAAATTTACTAATTCATCGCTAGTTTTTATCTCTAATAAATCATTAGCTCCTGTTTCTAAAATATCAACAACGCTACCTAAAAACTCATCATCTTGATATACTTTTAACCCAATAATATCAAAATAAAAATATTCATCTTTTTTAAGCTTAATATTTTTTCTAGTATTTTCAATATTAGAGTAAAGTTCCATATTTACAAGTTCTTTAGCCTTATTTACATCTTCATATCCTACAAATTGCACTAAAGAATTTGAAAAATCAAAAGATTTAATTATGAATTTTTTACCATTTTTATCAAAAAATTCAGCTTTAGGTTTAAATTGTTCGTAAAAATCACTTTTATTATGAAATTTTAAAAAACCAAGTAATCCGTGAGTTTTACCAATTTTAGCAACATAAACTAGATTATTCATCAAAAGTTTTTACCGTGATTTTATAATTTAATTTTTGAGTATTTTTGTGATTAACTGCTATTGTTTTAATTGCGGTTATGATTTTTCCTGATTTTCCAATAAGTCTTCCGGCATCTATTTTAGTAGCCATAATAACAATATCTATTAGGTTATTTTCTTTTTCTTCTACAAAAATTTCTAGCCGCTCAGGATTTGCGGCTATTGTTTTTGCATATGTAAAAATAAATTCTTTTACCATTATTTTGTAATTCTTGCTACACGATCGCTTAATTTAGCGCCTACGCTTTTCCAGTAAGCTAGTCTTTCAGCATCAAATTTGATTGTTTCAGGCTCGCTCATAGGATTGTAATATCCTATACTCTCAATCCAACCGCCATCTCTTCTTTTTCTGCTATCTGTTACTACGATACGATAAAAAGGACGCTTTTTTCTACCCATTCTTGTTAGTCTTACAACTGTCATTATTTTCTCCTTGATTGATTTAAAGATTTTTTATAAACAAAAATTGTCTATAAAAAAGCTTTAAATAAGTTTAAAGCTTTAAAAATTTTTAATTATTTTGGAAAATTTCCTTGATTTAGCATAGAACCTAACCCTTTCATACCACCTTTTGAAAGTTTTTTAGCGATTTTTGACGCATTTTCAAATTGTTTTAAAAATCTATTAACTTCCATTTGAGATAGACCTGCGCCTTTTGCAATTCTTGCTTTTCTAGCATTGTTTAATAGGCTTGGAGTTTCTCTTTCTTTTGGTGTCATTGAGCTAATCATTGCCTTTATATGTATCATTTCTTTAGAACTTTCCAAATCTATATCTTTTACTTTATTAGCAATGCCACCAAGACCTGGTATCATTCCAACTAATGAACCTAAATTCCCTAATTTTTTTACACTTTCAAGTTGGTTTATAAAATCATTGAAATTAAATTCACCTTTTTTGATTTTTTTGCTTAAGATTTTTGCTTCTTTTTCATCAAAAACTGCTGAAGTTTTTTCCATTAAAGTTGCTAAATCGCCTTCTCCCATAATACGACCAACAATTCTTTCTGGAACAAAACTCTCAAAATCTCCTACCTTTTCGCCAATACCTACGAATTTTAAAGGTAGATTTAATAATTTTGCTATACCTAAAGCAACCCCGCCTTTAGTATCTGCATCAAATTTACTTAAAATAACACCACTAATGCCTATTTTTTCATTAAATGTTTCTGCAGTTTTTACACCTTCTTGACCACTCATAGCATCAGCTACATAAAAACTCTCATAAGGATTTATTATATCTTTTACACGAGCTAATTCATTCATTAAAGGCTCATCAATCGCTAAACGACCTGCAGTATCCACTAATAATACATCATATAAGCCATCTTTAGCTTTATTAAGAGCGTTTTTTGCTACTTCGCAAGGGTCTTTGCTATCCATTGAAAATAAATCAATTTCATTAGCTTCACATAATTGTCTTAATTGCTCTACCGCAGCAAGTCTTTGTAAATCACACGCTGCTACTAGAACTTTTTTCTTTCTAAGTTTTAAATAATTTGCTAATTTTATCGTGCTAGTTGTCTTTCCACCACCTTGTAAGCCTATCATCATTACAGATGTTAAACCACTTGGAGAAAATCTAAATTCGCTTATTTTATTTTCTGGTGTTAGTATGTTTGTAAGGTTATTTTTAATTGCATCTAAAAAATGCTTTTGACCGATTCCTTTTGCTTTTACTTCATTTTCTACATTAACTAATAATTCTTTCGTTACCTTAAAATGAACATCAGCCTTTAATAAAGACTTTTTAAGAGTTTCCATAGCGTTTTTTAACGCTTTTTCATCATCTATTGTTTTTAATTTATTTACCGCTTGCTTAAAAGAATCACTAATCAACTCAAACATTAAAAATATCCTTTAATTTAAATTTTAAAAAAAGGGGTAATTATAACCCCAAATGCTTTATATTTGTTTAATAAATTATATATCTATATCACAAATAGTAGCAATCATAACAGCTTTTATAGTGTGCATTCTATTTTCTGCTTGATTAAAAATTATATCAGCATTATTCTCAAATACATTTTCTGTAATTTCATTACCTTTTACTGCAGGTAAGCAGTGCATTATTATTGTATTTTTTCCAGTTTTTAAAAGCAATTCATCATTTACTTGATAAGGTTTTAAAATATTTATTCTATCTTTTGCTTTTTCTTCTTCTCCCATAGAGCACCAAACATCAGTATATATAATATCAGCACCCTTAATATCTTCAATATTATCGCTGATTTTTATACTTGAGTTATTCGCAAAACTTTTGCAAAGATTTATTAATTTATTATCAGGATGAAGTTCTTTAGGGCTAATATTTATATAATTTAATCCTAATTTAGCACAGCCTATCATAAGAGAATTTGCCATATTGTTTCTACCATCTCCAATATATGCAAAATTAAGCCCTTCTAGTTTGTTAAAATGCTCGTAAATAGTTAGCATATCGGCTAGAATTTGAGTTGGATGAAATTCGTTTGTCAAACCATTCCAAACAGGAACATCACTATATTTTGCTAAGGTTTCTAAATCACTTTGATTAAAGCCGCGAAACTCAATGCCATCAAACATTCTGCTTAATACCCTAGCGGTATCTTGTATGCTTTCTTTTTTGCCTAATTGTATATCGTTAGCACCTAAATATTCAGGATAAGCTTTTTCATCGTTACAAGCTACTACAAATGCACATCTTGTTCTAGTTGATGGTTTTTCAAATATTAAAGCTATGTTTTTTCCTTGCAAATGATTGCCTGTTATACCTTGCTTTTTCTTTTCTTTTAGCTCTTTTGCAAATTTAATAAGTGCTAGGATTTCATCTTTACTAAAATCTTTTAAAGTTAGAAAATCTCTGTTTGTTAGTTTCATTTTTTCTCCTTTTGTTACTAATTTATACAATTTTAAAATATTTTTGAAGAATTTATTTTAATTTATTGTAAAAAAAGTTATTATAAAGCAATTTTTTTAAGGAGGACAAATGGAAA